>DATFYA010000205.1 GCA_035315345.1 Candidatus Methylomirabilota bacterium | reverse complement strand
ATCCCGCACCGCCACCGCGTTGAACTTCGTGTGCAGCACCTTCGTGATCGCCGACGTCAACGTCGTCTTGCCGTGATCAATGTGCCCAATCGTCCCAATGTTCACGTGCGGCTTCGTCCGATCAAACTTCTGCTTGGCCATCCGGGGGCCTCCCTCGTCTCTACCGGTCGGTGATGATGGAGCCCATGTCCGGGATTGAACCGGAGACCTCGTCCTTACCAAGGACGCGCTCTGCCGACTGAGCTACATGGGCTTGAATGACGAACCTCGTGCCGTCGCGCCGGTCTATGGAGCGGGAAACGGGATTCGAACCCGCGACCCCCAGCTTGGAAGGCTGGCGCTCTACCGCTGAGCTATTCCCGCCCGTGCTCCCGATGCGCTCGATATCTCGCGTCGAATGGCGGCAAGTGGTGGGGAGAGGAGGATTTGAACCTCCGAAGGCGTTCGCCAGCAGATTTACAGTCTGCCCCCTTTGGCCACTTGGGTATCTCCCCGCCTCCCCTGACCGCAACGCTCTGATCGCCTGGTTGATGGTGTGGCTACTTTCGTGGGTCTCGTCGCGCTGGCCCGCGCGACCGGCCGGCGGTACTGGCGCTGGCGGGAGGATTTGAACCCCCGACCCACTGCTTACAAGGCAGTTGCTCTACCCCTGAGCTACGCCAGCAGTCGCAAAACTTCACTCTAGGTTTGAGGGCCCATCAAGTCAAGGGTTTTCTGTCAAGATTTTTCTCTCGGGCCCTCTGACGCACCACCTCGTAGCAGAGAACCGCGGCAGCGGCCGAGACGTTCAGCGACGCGAGACGTCCCCGCATGGGCAGGCTCACCAGGAGATCACAACTCTTGGCGACCAGGGGCCGCAGCCCCTCTCCCTCACCGCCCAGAACCAGGCAGACCGGGCCGGCCAGGTCGGTCTCCCAGGGGAGCCTCCCTCCGGCCGGGACGGCTCCGATCGTCCACACGCCTTCTTTTTTGAGTACTTCCAGTGCATGAACCAGGTTCGTCTCCCGGGCCACCGGAACCAGGCCGGCCGCGCCCACCGCCGATTTGGCCGCAGCACTGGTGAGACCGGCCGCATGGTGCTTGGGCACCACGACCCCATGCGCCCCGGTGGCCTCCGCGGTCCGGAGCACCGCCCCGAGGTTCCGAGGGTCCTGAACCTGGTCGAGCGCCAGGAAGAACGGGGCCTCCCCTCGAGCCGCCGGGATCTCCAGGATGTCGGCCAGCGCGGCGTAGCTGGCGCCCGCCACCCGGGCCACGACGCCCTGGTGGTGAGGGTCACCGGCCATGGCGCTCAACTGATCGCGCGTCCGGTAGGAGATCTTCACCCCCTGCCGCTTGGCCAGGCCCAAAAGCTCGTGTAGCGCCGGCCCCCGGCCCTCCGCCAGGATGGCGACCTCCTCCACGCGTCGGCCGCCGGCCCGGAGCAGCTCCAGGACCGGGTTCCGGCCGAAAAGGGGGCGAGGCTCGTCCTCGGACGCCAGGCGCGGACTGCCGCCTCGCGTGTCCTCGAATCGTTCGCGAGTCATGACGGGAGCTTCCAGATCGTTCCGTCGCGCGTGTCTTCCAGCACGACACCCAGGCGGGAGAGCTCTTCCCGCAGCCGGTCGGCCTCGCCGAAGTCGCGCTGCCGGCGGGCCTCCTGCCGAAGGTAGACGAGCGACTCGATGCGCGCCTTCACTTGCGGGTCCAGGCTGGCCGGCCGGCGGCCGGTCCCTTCCAGCAGCCCCAGCACCTGGGCCAGGACCACCAGCTCACCCACCCCGAGCAGGAACGCCCCCGCGCCGAGGGTGCCCTGGGCGACCTGTTCCCGCACGGTGTGGAGGACCCGGGCGAGGTCGAACAGGGCCCCCAGCGCCTGCGGCGTGTTGAAGTCGTCGTCCATCGCCGCCTCGAAACGCGCGCGATGGGCGGCGACCTGCTCGAACAGCCCGCCGTCGGGGCCCGGCGCCGGGGTTCCGCGCCCGGCGATACGCTCGGCCTCGTCCTTCAGCGAACGCAGCCGGGCGAGCGCGCGACCGGCCTCGGTGATGCGCTCGTCGGCGAACTCGAGCGGGTTCCGGTAGTGCGTGCCCAGCAGATACAGCCGCAGCGCCTCGGGATCGTGGCGGCGGACGAGCTCCTTGATGGTGAGCGTGTTGCCGAGCGACTTCGACATCTTCTCGTCGTCCAGGTTCACGAAGCCGTTGTGCATCCAGTATCGCGCGAACGGCTTGCCGGTGGCGGCCTCGGACTGCGCGATCTCGTTCTCGTGGTGCGGGAAGATCAGGTCCTCGCCGCCCCCGTGCACGTCGAGCGTCTCGCCGAGATACTGCATGGCCATCGCCGAGCACTCGATGTGCCAGCCGGGCCGGCCGTCGCCCCACGGGCTCTTCCACGACGGCTCGCCCGGCTTGGTGGCCTTCCAGAGGGCGAAATCCACGGGGTCGCGCTTGCGCTCGTCGACCTCGACCCGCGCGCCCGCCCGCAAATCCTCCAGGTTCTTCCCCGAGAGCTTGCCGTAGCCGGGGAAGCGCCGCACCTCGAAGTAGACGTCGCCGTCCACCGGGTAGGCGACGCCTTGCCGGATCAGCCGCTCGATCAGGGCGATCATCTGCGGGATGTGCTCGGTGGCCTTGGGCTCCACGTCGGGCGGCAGCACGCCGAGGGAGGCCATGTCGGTCCGGTACTCGGCGATGTAGCGCTCCGAGACGTCGCGGGCCGCGACGCCCTCCTGGCTGGCGCGCCGGATGATCTTGTCATCGATATCGGTGAAGTTCTTGACGAACTTGACCGCGTGCCCGCGGTGGCGCAGATAGCGCCGGATCACGTCGAAGACGATCGCGCTGCGGCCGTGGCCGATGTGGCTCACGTCGTAGACCGTCACCCCGCAGACGTATACCCCCAGCTCGCCGCCCCGCCGCGGGACCAGGTCCTCCTTGCGCCGACTCTGCGTGTTGAACGCGCGGGTGGTCATCGGGCCTCCACGCTCACCACCGCCATCGCGGCGATGCCCTCGCCGCGCCCGAGCAGGCCCAGGTGCTCCGGACTCTTGGCCTTCACGCTCACCTGCTCCACGCCCAGGCTCATCGCGGTCGCGATCTGCCGGGCCATCTCGGGCAGATGGGCGGCCAGGCGTGGGGCCTGGCAGATCACCGTCGCATCCACATTGATCACGCGCGCTCCCTTGCTGGAGATCAGCTCCATCACCGCCCGCAGCAGGCCGAGGCTCGAGGCTCCTTTGTAGCGCGGATCGGTGTCGGGGAACAGCCGCCCGAGATCGCCGAGCGCGAGCGAGCCCAGCAGGGCCTCGCAGACCGCGTGAGTGAGCACGTCCGCGTCCGAGTGGCCGCCCAGCCCACGCTCGGACGGCACCGTCACGCCACCGAGCACGAGGGGCCGCCCGTCGACCAGCGGGTGCAGGTCGAAGCCGAGCCCGGACCGGACCGCGGTCATGCCCGGCGGCGGGGCCTGGCCCAGCCGCGGGCCGTCCGGAGATCCTCCCGTGTCGTGATCTTGAGGTTCTGCTCGAGCCCCGGCACCATCGCCACCGTCGTCCCGAGCCGCTCCACCAGCATCGCGTCATCGGTCCCCGCGAAACCGTCCCGCCGCGCCTTTTCGTGGGCCTCCCAGAGTAGCGCACGGGTAAAGACCTGCGGCGTCTGCGTGGTCCACAGCCCGTCGCGGTCGATGGTCGCCTCGACGGCGCCGGCGCGCACGCGCTTGACCGTCTCACGCACCGGCATGCCGCAGGTGGCCGCCCCGCCGGCGGCCGCCGTCCGCACGCGCGCCACGAGGCCGCCGGCGATGAACGGCCGCACCCCGTCGTGGACCACGACCCAGCGCGCGCGCTCGGGCACCCGCTGCAGCGCCCGCCACACCGACTCCTGCCGGTCCGCGCCGCCGGCCACCACATCGAGGATCTTCGGCACCCGCTGCCGGGCGAGGAGCCGGCGCGTCGCCGCCACGTGGGCCTCGGGCACCGCCACCACGATGCCGGCCAGGCCCGGCGTGCGCGCGAGGGCGCGCAGCGTGGCCACCAGGATCGGCGCCCGTCCGAGGCGGAGGTATTGCTTGGGCCGAGGGGAACCCATGCGGGAGCCGACGCCTCCCGCGGGGACGATGGCGTAGGTCACCGCGCGACCTGCTCCTCGTCGCGCTGGCGGGCGAAGATCATCCGGCCGGCCGCGGTCTGGTAGATGGTGGTCACCGTCACGTCGACGGTCTGGCCGATGAGCCGCTTGCCGTGCTCGACCACTACCATGGTGCCGTCGTCGAGGTAGGCGACGCCCTGGTTGGACTCCTTGCCTTCCTTGACGATGTGCACGTGCAGCGGCTCGCCGGGCAACACCACCGGCTTCAACGCGTTGGCCAGCTCGTTGATGTTGAGCACCGACACGCCCGACAGCTCGGCGACCCGATTCAGGTTGTAGTCGTTGGTGACGATCTTGCCGCCGGTGGCCCGGGCCAGCTCGATCAGCTTCCGGTCCACCTCCCGCACCTGCGGGAAATCCACCTCGTCGATGCGGACGGTCACGCGCGGCACGCGCTGCAGCCGCTGCAGCACGTCGAACCCGCGCTTGCCGCGGTTGCGCTTGAGCGCGTCGGCGGAGTCGGCGATCTGCTGCAGCTCGCGCAGCACGAACTGCGGCACCAGCAGGGTGCCGGCCAGGAACCCGGTCTGGCAGACGTCCACGATGCGCCCGTCGATGATCACGGAGGTGTCGAGGATCTTGTCGCCCTCCTGGCGCACCGCGGTCTTCGGGAAGAGCTTGACCGACATGTCCTCGAGCTCGTCCCGCTTGTGCAGCGTCACCGTCGCGCCCAGATAGCCGAGCAGCAACGCGAAGAGTCCGCGGCCGAGGGCGCCCGCGCCCGGCACCACCGCCTCCAGCGCGGTGCCGAGGCCCAGGCCGAGGACGATGCCGAGCATGGCGCCGATGGCGCCCCAGAAGAGCCGGTCCACCGGGACGCGACGGGCCTGCCACTCGAGCAGCACCACCAGCACACCGGCCAGGAAGCCGGCGCCGGCCAGGAAGAGGTTGCTGGGCGCGTGCAGCCCCAGCCCGTGCGCCAGCGCGAAGCCGGCCGCGGTGGCGGCCGTCAACACCAGCACCCGCACGATCAGAATGCCGATTCGCATGCAGCCCTCACGGCCCCAGTAGGACTTTCACCGCCTCGTCGACCGTGCCCACACCCTGGACGTCCAGCGGCTGGCCGGCCACGCTCCCGAGCGTGCTCTGCGGCACCACCGCGGCGGTGAAGCCCAGCGCCGCGGCCTCCTTGAGCCGCGTCTCGAGGCCGGTCACCGCCCGTACTTCCCCGGCCAGCCCCACCTCGCCGAGCACGACCAGATCACCGCGGAGCGGCCGGTCCAGATAGCTGGACGCCGCGGCCAGCACCAGGCCCAGGTCCGCGGCCGGCTCCAACGCCTTCGCGCCTCCGGCAACGTTGACGAAGGCGTCCTGCGACTGCAGCGGGAAGCCCACCCGCTTCTCCAGCACAGCCAGCAGCAAGCATACGCGATTGTAGTCGGCGCCAAGCACAGTACGGCGGGGGGTTCCGAACCCGGCCGGGGTCACCAGGGCCTGGATCTCGACCAGCAGGGGGCGGGTCCCTTCGAGGCTGGCCACGACCACCGAGCCGGCGGCGTCCTTGGGACGCTCCGCCAGGAAGAAGCCCGAGGGGTTGGCGACCTCGGTCAGGCCCCGGTGCCCCATCTCGAAGACCCCGATCTCGTTGGTGGATCCGAACCGGTTCTTCACCGCGCGGAGCACCCGGTAAGCATGGTGCTGCTCGCCCTCGAAGTAGAGCACGGTATCCACCAGGTGCTCGAGCACCCGGGGTCCCGCGATAGCTCCCTCCTTGGTCACGTGTCCGACCAGGAAGGTGGCGATGCCCCGGCCCTTGGCCAGGGCCATGAGCCGGGCGCCGCACTCGCGGACCTGGCTCACGCTACCGGGCGCCGACTCGAGGCCGGGCATGTAGACCGTCTGGATCGAATCGACGATCAGCACCTTCGGATTCAGCGTGGCGACGTGGGCCTCGACGGCCTGGAGATCGGTCTCCGCGACGAAGTAGAGGCCGGCCGGCGGCGCCCCGAGCCGGTCGGCGCGAAGCTTCACCTGCCCCGCGGATTCCTCGCCGGACACGTACAGCACGGGGCCGGCCCGGCCGGCCAGGGCGCCGCTGACCTGGAGGAGCAGGGTCGACTTGCCGATGCCCGGGTCGCCGCCGATCAGCACCAGCGATCCCGTGACCACGCCCCCGCCCAGCACCCGATCGAGCTCCGCCATGCCGCTCGAGGTCCGGTGGCCGTCGCCGTCCACGCGGATGTCCCCGAGCGGCAGGGGCCGGGTGGACGTCACGCCGGGGCGCGCGCTGCCCCGGGCGGGCGCCGGGCGCTCCTCGACCAGCTGCACGTACGTGCCCACCCGCGCGCAATCCGGACACGTGCCCGGCTTGGGCGCGGCGAGGCCGCACTCCTGGCAGCGATAGACCGACCGCTCGCGCGCCATCAGCGGCCGCTCGCCCCGGATCCGGCCTGGCTGCCCGACTCGATCGTCGACCGGATGAGCGACCGGAGGAGATAGCTGCGCCGGGCGCCTTCGAGGAACTGCACGAGGTTCTCGTATACCGTCGGATCCTCGAGCAGCGCGCCCACCGTGCCCTCGCCCGCCTTGAGTCGCTCCGTGACCGCGCGCAGATTCGCCATCGCGACGCGGAAGTCGGCGGTGGCGTCGCCGAGGGCCCCGGCCTGACCGTCGGCGCCGTCGCGGGTGAGCTGACCGAGGAGCCCCTGCCCCTGGGCCACCCGCTCCGAGACGTCCCGGAAGTTGTGCGCCACCGCGCGCAGGTCGTCCGCCACCGCCTTGTACTGCGGGTCGTAGAGCAGCGCGGAGATCAGGTTGTCGCGGGACTCGAGCTTGGCGGCGCCGCGGCTCAGCGCGTCCATCGCGGCCAGCAGCGCGCGCACCGATTTGCCGCTCTCCGGCGAGAGCATCACGCCGACCGCGTTGTCGCCCTGCTCGGCACGTGCCAGCAGCGCCTGAGTCCGCACGAGGAGCGCGTTGAGTCGGCCGAGCGCTTCCGGCTCGCCGTAGACCAGGGTGTGGACGAATCCCTTGCCGGTCTCGACCTGCTTGGCGATGCGATCGACCCGCTCCGCGGTGCCCTTGAGGCTCGCGGCCAGCTCCCGGACCGTCTGCAAGGTCTCGATGCCCGTCTTGAACATCTGCTGCATCTCGAACGATTCCTTCGAGGCCAGCATGTCGCCCGCCTGCAGCGGGGGCGCCGAGGGCGAGCCGAGGGAGATCTCGATGATCTTGTCGCCCAGCAGGCCCTGGGTGGCGATGTGGACCTCGGAGTCGCGGCGGATGCGGTCGGAGTACCGGCGGGCCACCGTGAGCGTCACCCGCACCTTGCCGCCGGGCTCGGGGGGCAGCACGACGCCGGTCACCCGCCCGATCTGCACGCCGGCCAGGCGAACCGTGGCGCCTTCCATGAGCCCACCCACCTCGGTGAACTCGGCGATGAGGTCGTACTTGCGCTCGAAGTAGCGCGCCTGCGCGCCCAGCAGATAGATGATGGCCACGAAGACGAGCAGGCCGGCCAGGATGAAGGCGCCGATCCGGATCTGCAGCGCGAACTGCCGCCCGTCGGCCACGGCCCTAGATCTCGCGCAGCTCGCCGGTCAGGAAGCGCCGGACGTCCGGATCGGGGGAGCGATGGATCTCGGCGGGGGTGCCCATGTCGGCGAACCGCCCGTGGAGCAGGATCGCCATCTGGTCGGCCACGAGCTCCGCGAACTCCACGTCGTGGGTGACCACGATCGCGGTGTCGCACACCCCGGTGCGCAGCTGCGCGATCAGCTGGGCCACCAGCCGCGCGTTCGTCGGATCGAGCCCCGCGGTGGGCTCGTCGAAGAACACCACCTCCGGCTCCATCACGAGGGCTCGCGCGATGCCCACCCGCTTGCGCATGCCGCCGCTCAGCTCGGCGGGCAGGAGGTCGTCGGTGTCGGGCAGGCCGACCAGCGAGAGGAAGTGGTGCACGCGATCGGTGATCTCGCCCAGCGACATCCGGGTGTGCTCGCGGAGCGCGTAGGCCACGTTCTCGAAGACGGACAGCGAGTCGAAGAGCGCGGCACCCTGGAACACGAAGCCGGTGCGCCGGCGCAGCGACAGCATCGACTCCTCGCGCATCCGATCGGTGCGGGTGCCGAAGAGGCGCACCTCGCCGCTGTCCGGGCGGACGAGCCCCGCCGCGATCCGGAGCAGGACGGTCTTGCCGGTGCCACTGCCCCCCATCACGGCCAGGATCGTGCCCTTGTTCAGGCCGAGGCTCACGCCGCGCAGGACGTGGTTCTGCCCGAACGACTTGTGGATGTCGCGCAGCTCGACGAGAGGCGAGGCGACGGCCATCGCGGCGCTCACCAGAACATGATGAGGAACAGCTTGGTGATGAAGAAGTCCGATACGATCACCCCCATGGCCACCTGCACCACGGTGGCGGTGGTGGAGCGGCCGAGCCCCTCGGTGCCGCCCTCGGTGGCGAGCCCGTTGTAGCAGCCGATCAAGGTGACCAGCGCGCCGAAGACCACGCTCTTGCCGACGCCGGTCAGGAAGTCCTTCAGCACCACCCAGTAGGAGATGGTGTTCCAGTACAGATACGAGTCGACGTTGCGGTCGTACACGGCAATCAGCATACCTCCGAGGAGCCCCATGCCGTCGGCCAGGATCGTGACGAGGGGGAAGACGAGGAGCGCGGCCATGAGCCGCGGCACGATCAGCTTCTTGATGTAGTTCACCCCGAGGGCGCGGAGGGCGTCGATCTGCTCGGTGACCTTCATCGAGCCCAGCTCGGCGGTGATGCCGGAGGCGACCTTGCCGCCCACCAGGATGGCGGTGAGCACCGGCCCCAGCTCGCGAAGGATCGACAGCGCCACCACCGGGCCCACGTAGTTCTCCGCCCCGAAGCGGGCCATGTTCACCGCGGTCTGCAGGGCCAGCACCATGCCGGTGAAGAGCGCGGCGGTGAGGGCGACGGTCAGCGACCGCACCCCGATGATGTCGATCTCGCGCGCCACCGCCCAGAAATAGGACGGCGGCAGCGCGAGGTTGCGCGCGACCCGGACGGTGAGCAGCCCGAGCCCGCCGTACCAGATCGCGGTTTCGCGGAGATGGGTTCTGAGATCCTTCTCCATCATCGGCCCGGCTCCCGCGAGAAGCTCTCGACCAACGCGCGGAACGCGGGCCGGCCGGCCTCGAAGGCGCCGGTGGGCGCCACGTACAGGAAGTCGTGCACGCACGGGTCGGCCCGCATCACCATGGCTTCCACCGTCACGTCTCGGCCCTCGGCCATCCCTCGCACCACCGAATGGGCGGCCTCGCGTCCGCCCACGCTGGTCGTCCCCTGCTCGATCACGTCGCGCTTCGTGAGCCCGAAGGTCAGGTGCCGCGCCAGCACGTCGAGCGGGCGCGCGGTCTCGCGCCCGCCGCAGGTGGCGTCGACCAGCATGCCGCCCGAGCTGGCCGCCCCCTGCAGGGCCAGATCCGCGCGCGGGCCCGGCTCCACCGTCCAGCCGCTCGCCGGCAGCGTCACCCGATAGCCCTTGGCCGAGTGGTACACCCCGTTCTCGACGCGCCCGGTCGCCGTCGCGCAGGCGGTGGCGACGATGGACACCGCAATCAGGAGAAGCCGCCGTGACCCCTTGCTCATCTGCGGCGGCCTCGACATGGCCCCCGCACTCCCCCAGCTCCGCTGACGCCGATGGACGGTCACTTGCTCCCGGCGTGGCGGCGCGCGAGCTCGCGGAACACCCGGCGCAGTGGGATGCCCCGGGCGGTGAGCAACACCATGGTGTGGAACCAGAGGTCGGCGATCTCGGAGACGACGCGCTCGTCGCCCTCGCCGCCGAGCGCCGCGGTGACCACCTCGGTCGCCTCCTCACCGATCTTCCGGCAGATCTGCGGCTCGCCCTTGCCGAGCAGGGCCGCCACGTACGATCCGGGCGGCGGGGCGACCTTGCGGGACTCGAGCACGCGCTCGACCACCTCCAGCACGGCCGGTCCCGCGCCTTCCGTCGAGACCGGCGCGGCCTCGCCTTCGTCGAGGCGGGTGAAGAAGCAGCTGCGCGCTCCGGTATGGCAGGCCACACCGTCCTGGTGCACCTGCACCAGCAGCGTGTCGCGATCGCAGTCCGCGTAGATGCCATCGACGTGCTGCGTGTGGCCGGACGTCTCGCCCTTGCGCCAGAGGCTCTGGCGCGAGCGGGACCAGAAGTGGGTCGCGCCGGTCCGCCGCGTGGCGTCGAGCGACTCACGATTCATCCACGCCACCATGAGCACCTGGCCGGTCTCGGTGTCCTGCACCACCGTCGGGATCAGCCCCTGCGCGTCCCAGCGAAGCTCGTCGAGCACGCTCACGGCCCGATCCTCACCGGCACGCCCCGCTCGGCCAGGTAGCGCTTGGCCTCAGGGACCGTGTGCTGGCCGAAGTGGAACAGCGAGGCCACCAGGACCGCGTCGGCGCGGCCCTCGACGGCGCCCTCGCGCAGATGCTCGAGCCGCCCGACGCCCCCCGAGGCGATGACCGGCACCGACACCGCGTCCGACACCGCGCGGGTCAGGGCCAGATCGTAGCCGTCGCCGGTACCGTCGCGGTCCATGCTGGTGAGCAGGATCTCCCCCGCGCCCAGACGCTCGACCTCTCGGGCCCACGCCACCGCGTCCCGCCCGGTCGGTCGGCGGCCCCCGTGAGTGTAGACCTCCCAGGCGCCGGCCCCGCGGGATTTGGCGTCGATGGCGACCACGATGCACTGGCTGCCGAACGCGCGGGCCGCTTCCGAGACCAGGGTCGGGCGCTCCACCGCGGCGGTGTTCAGCGACACCTTGTCGGCGCCGGCGCGCAGGAGGGTGCGGATGTCGTCGAGCGAGCGGATCCCGCCGCCCACCGTGAGCGGCATGTAGATGCCCTCCGCGGTGCGACGCACCACGTCGAGCATGGTGGCGCGGCCCTCGTGCGACGCGGTGATGTCGAGGAACACCAGCTCGTCGGCGCCCTGCGCGTCGTAGGCCAGCGCCGCCGCGACCGGATCGCCCGCGTCGCGCAGCGCCACGAACTGCACGCCCTTCACCACCCGGCCGTCCTTCACGTCGAGGCAGGGAATGAGCCGCTTGCAGAGCATGACGGCTACCGGATCTCGGCGACCGCGGCGGCCAGGTCCACCGCTCCGCTGTAGAGCGCGCGGCCCACGATCACGCCGGCCAGGCCGGGGACGGTGGCGAGCCGGCGGATGTCGTCGAGCGATCCGACGCCGCCGGAGGCGAGCACCGGGATGCCGGCGGCCCGAGCCACCGCCTCGGTGCTCCAGAGATTGGGCCCGCCCTGCGTACCGTCGCGCGCGATGTCGGTATAGATGATGCCGGCCGCGCCGGCCGCGGCCGCGTCGCGGGCCAGGGCCATCGCGTCGAGATCGAGCACGCGGGTCCAGCCGTCCACCGCCACCCGGCCCTCGGAAGCGTCGATGCCGATCATGAGCCGCTCGCCGAATCGCTCGCACACCTCGCCGAGAAAGCCGGGGTCCAGCGCCGCGCGCGTGCCCACGATGGCCCAGCGGGCGCCCGCCTCCAGCAGCGCCTCGACGTGCGCCAGCTCGCGGAGGCCGCCGCCCACCTCGACCGGGATCGACACCGCGCGAATCATCGCGCGGACCAGGTCGGTCTGGGCCGGCCCGCCCGCGAAGGCGCCGTCGAGATCCACCACGTGGAGCCGGCGGGCGCCCGAAGCCTCCCAGCGCCGGGCCATCGCCACCGGATCGTCGGAGAAGACGGTCTCGGCGTCGGCGCGCCCCTGCATGAGCCTCACGCAGCGCCCCGCCTTCAGATCGACCGCCGGCACGATCTCGAACATGGCCCGCGACGATGGTCAGCGGCGCTCACGCACGAACGCGGCGAAGTTCTCGAGCAGCCGGATGCCCCAGCGCTGGCTCTTCTCCGGGTGGAACTGGGTGGCGAAGAGCGGCCCGCGGCCGACCGCGGCCGGGAACGTGAGCCCGTAGGTGCACGACGCCACTCGCAGCGAGTCGTCGGCGGTCTCCGGATAGTAGGAGTGCACGAAGTAGAAGTGCGCCCCGCTCGGAATGCCATCGAAGAGCCGGAGGTCGCCGCGGTGCTCGACCTGGTTCCAGCCCATGTGCGGCACCTTGAGAGTGCCGGGGAACCGTCGCACCGCCCCCGGGATCACGTCGAGCCCCTTGCCCTGCCCGAACTCCTCGCTCTCGGTGAACAGCAGCTGGTAGCCGAGACAGATGCCGAGGAACGGCCGGGCGCTGTCGAAGCAGGCGCGCAGCGACGCGATCAGGCCGAGCGCCTGCAGATTGCCCATCGCGTCGTGGAAGGCGCCGTCGCCGGGCAGGACGACCGCCTCGGCCCGGTCCACCACCGCGGGGTCCTGGGTCACCACCGCCGGCATTCCGACGCGGGTGAACGCCTTCTCCACGCTGCCGAGATTGCCGCGCCCGTAGTCGACGACGGCGATCATGCGGTTGCCGCTCCACTCACAGGCTGCCCTTCGTGGAGAGAACGCCCGCGATTCGCGGATTCAGGCGGGTGGCCTCGGCGAGGGCGCGGCCGGCCGCCTTGAAGGTGGCCTCCGCGATGTGGTGCAGGTTCTCGCCGTAGTGCATGTTCAGGTGCAGGGTGATCTCCGCGTTGACCGCGAGCGCGCGGAAGAAATCCTTCAGCAGATCGAGATCGAAGTTCGCGATCCGCGTCCGCTGCAGCGGCACGTTGAAGACGAGGTACGGCCGGCCCGAGATGTCCACCGCGGCGTGCAGCAGTGCTTCGTCCATGGGCAGGAACGAGGCCCCGTAGCGGACGATGCCCTTCTTGTCGCCCACCGCCTCGCGCAGGGCTCGGCCCAGGCAGATACCCACGTCCTCCACCGTGTGGTGGAGGTCCACGTCGAGGTCGCCCTTGGCGTCGACGTGCAGATCCATCAGCGCGTGTCTGGACCAGGCCTCCAGCATGTGGTTGAAGAATGGGATGCCCGTCTCGACCTTGGACGCGCCAGTGCCGTCCAGGTTGAGCGTCAGCACGATCTGCGTCTCCCTGGTGTTGCGCTCGATCCGGCTCTGCCGCGGCGTCGCCGGCTCCGTTCCCCGCTCCGCGCTCATCGATCGTCTCCCGGGCGGGCGATGCGCACCGCCGCCGCCGCCCCGTGTCCGTCCAGGCCCTCCACGCGGGACAGCTCGGCCACGTGCGGCCCCGCCTCCGCCAGCCCTTCCCGTGAATACTCGATCACGCTCAGCCGGGTCACGAAGTCCTCGGTGGACAGCGCCGACGAGAAGCGCGCGGTGCCTCCGGTGGGCAGCACGTGGTTCGGCCCGGCCACGTAGTCGCCCACCACCTCGGGGGTGTGGCGCCCCAGGAAGACGGCGCCCGCGTGCCGGACGCGCTCGAGCAGCCCCTCGGGATCGCGCACCTGCAGCTCCAGGTGCTCGGGGGCGAGGCGGTTGGCCACGTCCACTGCCTCCTCGAGGCTCGCGGTCAGCACGAGCGCGCCGTGGCTGCCGAGCGCGGCCCCCGCGATCTCGCGCCGGGGCAGCGCGTCCAGCCGGCGCGAGAGCGCGGACGCCACCCGGTCCCGCAGCGCTCGCGACGGGGTGAGCAGCACCGCGCGGGCGATCGGATCGTGCTCGGCCTGGGCCAGCAGGTCGGCGGCCACGAAGTCGGCGTCGGCGGTGTCGTCGGCGACGACCAGCACCTCGCTGGGCCCGGCCAGCATGTCGATGCCGACGCTGCCGAAGACGTGCGCCTTGGCGAGGGTCACGTAGATGTTGCCGGGCCCCACGATCTTGTCCACCCGCCGGATGGTCTCGGTCCCGTAGGCCAGCGCGGCGACCGCCTGCGCGCCGCCAACCCGGTAGGCCTCGGTCACGCCCGCGATGCGGGCTGCGGCCAGCACCGCCGGGTTCAGCGAGCCGTCCCGGCCCGGCGGCGAGACCAGCACGATCTCGCGCACCCCGGCCACCCGCGCCGGCACCCCCGTCATCAGCACCGTGGACGGATAGGCGGCGCGCCCGCCCGGGACGTAGACCGCCACGCGATCGAGCGGGCGCACCTCCTGGCCGAGCCGCGAGCCGTTGTCATCCTTCATGCGCCACGAGCGGGGCGCGCACTCGCGGTGGAAGCGCTCGATGCGGTCGGCCGCGTAGCGCAGGGATCGCAGGGTGTCGGGGCCGACCGCCCGCTCGGCCGCCGCGAACTCCTCGGCCCGCACCGGCAGGTCGGTCGCGCTCAACGCCACCCGGTCGAACCGCTCGGTCAGCTCGAGGAGCGCGGCGTCGCCTCGATCGCGGACCGCGCCCACGATCCCGGCCACGCGGGTGGCGATCTCCGGATCCACCGCGCCGGGCGGACGCTCCAGCGCGCGGACGATGCCGGCCACGCCCTCGGTCGCGGTCTCGAGCCGGCGAATCATTCTCGCGTCCGCTCCGCCCGGCCCGATACCGCCTGCCGCATGGCGGTGATGAGCTGGCTGACGTGGGAATGGGCGGTCTTGAGCGACGCGCGATTGACGATGAGCCGCGCGGTCGAGGTCAGGATCTCGGCCACCTCCACCAGCCCGTTGGCCCGCAGGGTCTCGCCCGACTGCACCAGGTCCACGATGCGCTCGGCCAGCCCGACCAGCGGGGCCAGCTCGATGGAGCCGTCGAGCCTGACCATCTCGACCTGGATCCCGCGCTCGGAGAAATAGCTCTCGGTGAGCCGCGGATACTTGGTGGCCACCCGCACCCAGGACCAGCGCGCCGGATCGTCCCGCTCCCACAGCTCGCGCGGCTCGGCCACCACCAGACGGCAGAACCCGAAGCCCAGATCGACCGGCTCGTAGACGTCCGGCTGCTGCTCGAGCAGGATGTCCTTGCCCACGATGCCGAGGTCGGCGGCCCCGTACTCCACGTAGGTCGGGATGTCGGCCGGCTTGAGCAGGATGAAGCGCAGGCCCGCCTGCTCGTCGGTGAGCAGGAGGCGCCGTGAGGCGGGCTCGATGCCGCGAATGCCCATGCCGGCCAGCCGCGCGAGCGCGGGATCGAGCAGACGGCCCTTGGGCAGCGCGAGGGTGAGCATCAGCGCACTCGCTCGATCGCCGCGCCGAGCGAGCGCAGCTTGACCTCGAGCCGCTCGTAGCCACGGTCCAGATGATAGACGCGGGAGACCTCGGTCCGGCCGCGCGCGGCCAGCCCGGCCAGCACCAGCGAGGCCGACGCGCGCAGATCCGTGGCCATCACCGGCGCGCCGTGGTAGTACCGCTGCCCGCGGACGACCGCGGTGGACCCGTCGGCCTCGATGCGCGCGCCCATGCGACACAGCTCGGCCGCGTGCATGAACCGGTTCTCGAAGATCGTCTCCGAGATCTTGCTGATCCCGTCGGCCAGCCCCAGCATCGCCATGAACTGCGCCTGCATGTCGGTGGGGAAGCCGGGGAACGGGCTCGTGATCAGGTCGGCCGCGCGCGGCCGCGCCGGGCCCTGGCAGCGGATACGGTCGCCGGCGACGGTGACCGCGGCGCCGCACTCCTCGAGCTTGGACAGCACCGCCGACAGGTGCCGCGGCTCCGCCCCGGTGATGGTCACGTCGCCGCCGGTGATGGCCGCGCCCACCAGCAGCGTTCCCGCTTCGATGCGGTCCGGGATCACCCGATGACGGGCCCCCCCCAGCTCGGTCACGCCTTCGATCTCGATGCGCTCGGTGCCCGCGCCGTCGATGCGCGCGCCCATCGCGGAGAGCAGCCGCGCGAGGTCGGTCACCTCGGGCTCGCGCGCCGCATTCTCGATGACGGTGGTGCCCTCGGCGAGGGCCGCCGCCATCATGAGGTTCTCGGTCCCGGTCACCGTGACCAGGTCCGTGGTGATGCGCGCGCCCTTGAGGCGGCTGGCCCGCGCCTCCACGTAGCCGTTGCGGATGAAGACCTCCGCGCCCAGCTTCTGAAAGCCCTTCAGGTGCTGGTCGATGGGCCGCACCCCGATGGCGCAGCCGCCCGGCAGGGCCACCTTGGCCAGCCCGGTGCGCGCGAGCAACGGACCGAGCACGAGGACGGATGCGCGCATGGTGGACACCAGCTCGTACGGCGCCTCGTTGCTGGTGACCGCGGACACCTGCACCCGCGTGCCGCCGTCGGCGTCCGTCGAGATCACGCCGCCCAGCCCCTCCAGCAGCGAGCGCGTGGTGGTCACGTCGGCCAGCGCGGGCACGTTCTCCAGCACCACCGGCTGGGCGGTCAGCAGCGCGGCGCAGAGGTCGGGCAGGGCCGCGTTCTTGGCCGCGCTCACCGCGACCTCGCCCCGCAGCGGGGCGCCGCCGTCGATGACGAGCCGGGTTGCCATCAGCAGCCCTCCCGCCTCGCCGCGCCGGAGGCGCAGGTCGAGAGGACGGGCGCGCCGGGCGCCCAGCGTCCGCCGATGTAACGCTCGACGCCGCTGAGATCGCGGCGCGCGCGGATCCCCGCGAAGCCCTCCGCGGCCATCAGCGAGGCGACCGGCCCGGCCTGGTCGTCGCCGATCTCCATCAGCAGCCAGCCGCCCGGCTTCAGCACCGGCGGGGCGCCGGTAACGATCCGGCGGATGATCGCCAGGCCGTCGGGTCCGCCGTCGAGCGCGGCTCGCGGCTCGTGGCGCGAGACCTCGGGCGGCAGCGACGGCAGCACCGCGCTCGGCAGATAGGGCGGATTGGCGACCACCAGGTCCAGGCTCGCCGCGATCGATCCGAGCGGCGCGAAGAGATCGCCGGCGAGCAGGTGGACCCGCGAGGACAGGCCGAGCTGCCGCACGTTCCGCGAGGCCACCGCGAGCGCGCCCGCCGAGACCTCCACCGCGAGCACCTCGGCCCGCGGCAGCGCGTGCGCGAGCGCGCAGGCGATGGCGCCGCTGCCCGTGCCGAGGTCCGCCGCGACCGGCTGCACGAGTCCGCCGAGCACCTCGATCGCCCACGCCACGAGTCCTTCGGTCTCCGGGCGCGGCACCAGCACGTCGGGCGTGACCGCGAGCCGGACCCCGTGAAAATCCTCCCAGCCGAGCAGGTACTGCAGCGGTTCCCGCCGCGCGCGCCGGTCGAGCAGGCCCAGATAGCGGGAGACGGTCGGCGTGGCCAGCCGCCGCGCCGGATCGAGATGCAGGGCGGCGCGATCCATCTCGAGCAGCGCGGCGAGCAGCCATTCCGCCTCCGCCCGCGCCGTCTCGAGCCCGGACGCCTCGAGGATCGCGGTCCCGCGCCGGAGCAGCGCGGTCACGCTCCGCTCGGTGGCCAGGTCGATCACGGCACGCTCTCCGCCAGCTTCTGGCTCTGATCGCGCTCGCGGAGGGCGTCGATCAGCTCGTCGAGGTCGCCCTCCAGCACCGCGGGCAGCCGGTGCAGCGTGACGTTGATGCGGTGATCGGTCACGCGCCCCTGCGGGAAGTTGTAGGTGCGGATGCGCTCGCTGCGCTCGCCGGTACCGACCTGACTGCGGCGGTCCGCCGCGATGGCGGCGGCCTGCTCCTCCTGCGCGCGCTCGAGCAGGCGGGCCTTGAGCACCCGCAGGGCCTTCGCGCGGTTCTTGATCTGCGAGCGCTCGTCCTGGCAGGTGACGACCAGGCCGGTGGGCAGATGGGTGAGCCGCACCGCGGAATCGGTGGTGTTGACGCCCTGGCCGCCCGGACCGGAAGCGCGGTAGACGTCGACCTGGATGTCCTTCTCGTCCACCTTGACGTCGACGTCCTCGGCCTCGGGCAGTACCGCCACCGTCACGGTGGAGGTGTGGATGCGCCCGCTCGACTCGGTGGCGGGCACCCGCTGGACGCGATGCACCCCGCGCTCGAACTTGAGCCGGCTCCAGGCCCCGCGGCCCTGCAGCAGCGCGACGACCTCCTTGAGGCCGCCGACCCCGGTGGGATGGCTGTCCATCACTTCCCACTTCCAGCGCTTCTGCTCCGCGTACTTGGTGTACATGCGGAACAGCTCCGCCGCGAAGAGCCCGGCCTCGTCGCCGCCTGCGCCGGCCCGGATCTCGAGGAAGACGTTCTTGTCGTCGTTGGGATCGCGGGGAATCAGCAGCGCGCGGAGATCCTCCTCGAGCGCGCCCTGCCGCGCGGTCAGCTCGTCGACCTCGGCCTGGGCCAGCTCGCGCATCTCGCGGTCGGCGTCCTCGGCGACGATGTGGCGCGCTTCCGAGATGCGGGCGAGCACCCCCTTGTACTCCTCGAACTTGGCCACCGTCTCGGCCAGCTCGGAGGCGGCCTTGGCGGTGCGCGCGTAGACCGCGGGCTGTCCGATCACCTGCGGATCGGAGAGCGAGCGGTTCAGCTCGCCGTAGCGTTCCTCGATCTGTCGGAGCTTGTCGAACATGCGGGCGCCTCAGGCTTGGACACTCGGGAGGCGGCGTCGCCGCGGCGAGGGACGACCGGAATCCGGATGCTGCCGGGTCTGCGGCTCGGTGCGCGGCGCGGCGCCGAGCCGGGCCCTACCCCTCTGCGGTCCCCTTCCTCTTGTACTTCCGCTGGAAGCGCTCGACGCGCCCGGCGGTGTCCAGGAACTTCTGCTTCCCGGTGAAGAAGGGATGACACTTGGAGCAGACCTCCACCCGGATCGACGGCACGGTGGAGCGGGTGTGGATGACCTCTCCGCAGTTGCAGGTGATCGTGGTGTCAATGTAGTCCGGATGAATGCCAGCCTTCACGGCGCACCTCCTCAATGGGCCTCACAGCATAGCAGGGGGAGGGGAGAAACGCAAAAACCGCTACTTGGCGGGGGGTGGTCCGGTCCCGCCGGCCGGCCGGGCTAGGCCAGCTGGTTCATCTGGTTCAGGAAGTCCTTGTTGGACTTGGTCATCTTGAGCTTGTCGAGCAGCAGCTCCATGGCCTCGACGGGGTTGAGCTGGGACAGGGCCTTCCGGAGCAGCCACACTTTTTGAAGCTCGTCCTTCTCCAGCAGCAGTTCTTCCTTACGGGTCCCCGTTTGCTCGATGTTGATCGTCGGGAAGATGCGCTTGTCCATCAGGCGGCGGTCGAGGTGGACCTCCATGTTGCCGGTGCCCTTGAACTCCTCGAAGATCACGTCGTCCATCCGGGAGCCGGTGTCGATGAGGGCGGTGGCCATGATGGTGAGCGAGCCGCCCTCCTCCACGTTGCGGGCCGCCGCGAAGAAGCGGCGGGGCCGCTGCAGCGCGTTGGCGTCGAGGCCACCCGAGAGCACCTTGCCGGAGGACGGGATGACCGCGTTGTGGGCCCGCGCGAAGCGGGTGATCGAGTCGAGCAGGATCACGACGTCTCTCTTGTGCTCCACCAGTCGCTTGGCCTTCTCGATCACCATGTCCGCGACCTGCACGTGCCGCTGCGGGGGCTCGTCGAAGGTTGAGGAGATGACCTCGCCCTTCACCGAGCGCTGCATGTCGGTGACCTCTTCCGGCCGCTCGTCGATCAGCAGCACGATCAGGTACACCTCGGGATGGTTCTTGGCGATCGCGTTGGCGAGGTTCTGCAACAGCACGGTCTTGCCGGTGCGGGGCGCGGCCACGATGAGCCCGCGCTGCCCCTTGCCGATCGGACAGAGCAGATCCATCGCCCGGGTCGTCAAGTTGTCCGAGTCGTGCTCGAGGCGGATCCGCTCCATCGGGTAGAGCGGCGTGAGGTTGTCGAAGAGCGTCTTGTCGCGCGCCTGCTCCGGCGTCTCGAAGTTGATCGCCTCGACCTTCAGGAGAGCGAAGTAGCGCTCGCTGTCCTTCGGGGGACGGACCTGGCCGGAGATGGTATCGCCGGTGCGCAGATCGAAGCGGCGGATCTGCGACGGGGAGACGTAGATGTCGTCGGGGCCGGGCAGGTAGTTGTAGTCGGGCGCGCGCAGGAAGCCGAAGCCGTCCGGCAGCACCTCGAGCACGCCCTCCGCGAAGATGAGCCCGTCGCGCTCGGCCTGACCCTGCAGGATCTTGAAGATCAGCTCCTGCTTGCGCAGGCCGCTGGTGCCCTGCACCCCCAGCTCCTTCGCGACGTTGTTCAGGTCCGCGATGGTCTTGTCCTTGAGCTCGGACAAATTCATCCGCTTTCCTCCTGCACCGACCGCGCCGCTCACTTCGGGGGCGCTGGCTTGCTCGGGAGCGACAGGAGACTTCGGCGAAGGCCGCTTCGGACTACGCTCTGAGGAAGAGATGGTCGTCTCCGGCGGGTTGCGTGTGTACGGGTCTACTCTGTAAGTCTGTAAGGAGGTTGGTTACCGCGTTACGCGAAACACTGTCCCACACGGTTTCCTCGGCTGTCAACTTCAATTTCCGCGCGATTACAGGCGGACGTCGATGATCGCGCGCTCTCTGATCTCGGCCAGCCATTCCTTCAGCCGGACGTCGTACTTTTGGCGATAGAGGATCTCGCGCACCTGCCCGCGCACCTGGGCCAGGGCCTCGCCGGTCAGCGTCTCCCGCGAGTCCAGCCGAAAGATGTGATAGCCCACCTGCGAGCGGAACGGAGTCGACGCCTCGCCCGGCGTCAGACGCAGGATCGCTTCCTCGATGTCGGGGGCCAGCTCGCCCTTCTTGAGCGGGCCCAGGCTGCCGCCGTCCTTGGCCGAGGGATCGTCGGAGTATTTCTTGGCCAGCTCCGCAAAGTCCTGGCCTTCCAGGAGATATCCGTAGACCTCCTCGGCCCGCTTGCGCGATTCGAGCCATCCCTCTTCGCCCTTGGCCGGATCCGGCTGGAAGAGGATGTGCCGGGCCGAGAAGGTGAGGCCGGTCTCCAGCTTCTCCCGGTTCTCGGACAGGTACTTGTCGATCTCCTGCTCGGTGACCGAGATGCGCAGGGCGACTTTCCGACGGATGACGCGTTGAACCATCAGCTGCTCGCGCATCCGCTTCTTCACCGCCTCCAGCGTGAGGCCCTGGCTCTTCATCACCTGGTCGAACTGCTTCTCGTCGGTGACCTTGAGCTTCTTCATGACGTCGGCGATGTTCTCGGCGACCTCCGAGTCCTCGACCACCACCTTCTCCCGCTCGGCCTGCTGCAGCTGGATGCGGTTCTCGATCAGGTTCTCCAGCAGCCGCCCCCGCAGCACCTTGCGGGCCTCGCCCTCCTGCATCTTCTCGCGGGTCTCGGCCAGGTAGTAGAGCTCGGCCTCGTCCAGCTCGTACATCGTGATCGCGTCGTTGTTCACGACACAGATCACGCGATCGAGCAGGTCGCTGGAATCCGTCCCGTTGGCGATCGGATCCCGCGCGCTGAGCAGCGGCGCCGAGGTGGACGCGGGCGGCGTGGGGGCCTCCGCGGGCGGCTCGCTCTTGCCGATCAGGGGCATCCAGCTCGGGAGGGACGAGCAGCCGGAGAAGAGGAGGAGGAGCAGGAGGGAGAGCAGCGGTGCGACCGCGCGACGGCCCCTCACCGGAGCGAATCCAGCAGCTTCGCGAGAGCGTCCCGCACCGCGGGCCAGGGCTCGGCAGGAATCCGCGCGTCCACCGTGTACTCCCTTCTCAACGCGAGGGCACCGCGGCTCGCCGCGATGGTCTTGAGCACCCGCTCCGGCGTCACCTGCGTCGACGCCGCGAAGGTCAGCACCGCCCGCCCCCCGCCCGCTTCGATCCGCTCCACTCCGAGCGCCCGCGCGGTCACCCGGAGACCCACCACGTCGAGCAGCGCCTCCACCGATTCCGGCAGGGGGCCGAAGCGATCCGCCAGCTCCGCGCGCGCGTCGGTGATCTCCTCGGTCCGTTCGATCTCGGCCAGTCGCTTGTAGAGCGCCAGTCGCTGGTTCACCTCGGGGACGTACGCTTCGGGTAGGAGCGCTTCCACGTCCACCGAGATCACCGGCTCGACGCGCTCGGCTGCTGGTTCGCCTCTCAATTCTCGCACGGCCTCGGCGAGAAGCTTGCTGTAAAGATCGAACCCCACCGCCGCGATGTGCCCGTGCTGGGCGGCCCCCAGCAGGTTCCCGGCCCCCCGGATCTCCAGGTCTCGCATGGCCAGCCGCAACCCCGCCCCCAGCTCGGTCATCTCCTCGATCACCCGCAATCGCTTCTGGGCCGTCTCGTCCACCCGCCCGTCCGCCGGCACCAGGAGGTAGGCGTAGGCCTGCTGCCGCTCGCGTCCCACCCGCCCCCGCAGCTGGTAGAGCTGAGCCAGGCCGAAGCGGTCGGCCCGGTTGATGATGATGGTGTTGGAGGCGGGGATGTCCAGCCCGGACTCCACGATGGCAGTGGAGACTAGCACATCGGCCTGTCCGTCCACGAACTTGACCATCACGCTCTCCAGCTCGCGCTCGGCCATCTGGCCGTGCCCCATCACCACCCGCGCCTCCGGCACCAGGCTCTGGATGAAGGTGGTCATGGAGGCGAGCGACTGGATGCGGTTGTGCACGAAGAACACCTGGCCGCCCCGGTTCAGCTCGCGCTCGATGGCCTCCTTGATGACCGTGCGGCTGAAGGCGGTGACGACGGTCTCCACCGGGAGGCGGTCCAGCGGCGGCGTCTCGATGATCGAGAGGTCGCGCACGCCCGACAGGGCCATGTGCAGCGTGCGGGGAATGGGCGTCGCGGTCAGGGTGAGCACGTCCACCGCGGTGCGCAGCTGCTTGATGCGCTCCTTGTGGGTGACGCCGAAGCGATGCTCCTCGTCCACCACCAGCAGTCCCAGGTTCTTGAACTGCACGTCCTTGGAGAGCAGCCGGTGCGTGCCGACGACCACATCCACCGCGCCGGTGGCGAGGCCGGCCACCACCGCCTTCTGCTCCTTCGGGCTGCGGAAGCGCGAGAGCAGCTCGACCTTGGCCGGGAACGGGGCGAAGCGCTCGAGGAAGGTGTTGTAGTGCTGCTGGGCCAGCACGGTGGTGGGGACCAGCACCGCGACCTGCCGGCCGTCGGCCACCGCCTTGAACGCGGCCCGCAGCGCCACCTCGGTCTTGCCGTAGCCGACGTCGCCGGCCACCAGCCGGTCCATCGGACGCGCGCCCACCATGTCGCCCTTGACCTCCTCGATGGCGCGCATCTGGTCCGGCGTCTCCTCGAAGCGGAACGAGGCCTCGAACTCGCCCTGCCAGGGCGTGTCGTCGGAGAAGCGCGGGCGCTCCGCGACCGAGCGGCTCGCGTAGAGCTTCAGGAGCGCGTCCGCCATCTCGCGCAGGGCCGCGCGCACCGACTCCTTCACCCGCTGCCACGCCCCGCCGCCCAGGCGGTCGAGCCGCGCCGCGCCGTCGGGCGCGCCCATGTACTTGGAGATCAGATCCAGCCGCTCCACCGGCAGGTAGAGGCGGCCCCCGTCGGCGTATTCCAGGAGCAGGAAGTCGGCGCTGTGGCCCTCGGTGGTGAGCGTGCGCAGGCCGTGGTAGCGGCCGATGCCGTGCTGCTCATGGACCACCAGATCGTTCGGGGCCAGGTCGTTGAAGGTGGCGATGGCGGCCCCGCGCTGGAAGAGGGGCCGGCGCAGGCGCCGCCGCTGCGCTCCGAAGATCTCCTCCTCGCAGAGCACGATCAGGCCGAGGGCGGGGACCTGGAAGCCCGCGGAGCACTCGCCCACCAGCACCCCGAGCCCTTCCGGGCTCCACAGGGTGGCCTGGGGCCACGCCTCGAGATCGTGCTCGCCGAGCATCTGCCGGAGCCGCTCGCTCTGGCGGTCGTCGTCGACGACCAGGCGCACCGTGAAGCCCTCGCCGCGCCACGCGCGGATCTCGGCGGCGAGCGTCTTGAACTGGCCGCGGAAGCCGCCCACCGAGCGGGTGCCCATCGTGATACGCGGCCCGGCGCCGTCGCTCCGCTGCAGCAGCGGCAGCTCGAGCCGCTGGTAGCGGCCGAGCAGGGCGCCGAGCGGCGCGGCCGAGGGCGCGTCGTCCGGCGGGGCCTCGAGCATCGCGGGATCCTCGAGCACCACCAGGGTCCCGGCCGGCAGGTAGTCCATCAACGTGACCGTCGCGGCGTCCTTCGTGCCGAGCGGCAGCACGGTCAGATCGGTCAGCGTCCCGGTCGAGCGCTGGGTGGTGGGATCGAAGAGGCGGAGCGACTCCACCTCGTCGCCGAAGAACTCGGCGCGCACCGGCCGCTCGTGGGTGGGCGAGAAGATGTCCACGATGCCGCCGCGGAGGCTCCACTGCCCGACCTCCATCACCGTCTCCGCCCGCTCGTAGCCCGCGGCCTCCAGCAGCTCGATCAGGATCTCCCGATCGCTGCCCTCGCCCACCGTGAGGGTGAACGTCCGGCGCTTGAAGCCGTCGGGCGGGGGGACGGCAATCGACAGCGCCGACGGCGTCGTCACGATGGCCACCGCGTCGCCCTCGAGGAGCCGCCGGCAGCAGAGCGCGCGCTCGGCGTCGGGCTCGCGATGCTGGTGCCCGCGCCACGAGGCGCCGGTGCCCGACGGGAACTCGAGCACGTGCCCCTCGCCCACCGCATCCGCGCGGCCGCCGGAGAGCGTGGAGAGAAAGAACCTGGTGTCCTGCGCCATCCGATGACGCGGTGATGGGCCGGGGGTGAGCACGAGCACCGGGCGACCGGTGCGCTGCAGGAGGCCGGCGATGGCCAGCGCCCGCGACGAGCCCCACAAGCCATCGGCGCGCAGGCAGGGTACTCCCCGGGACAGGGCCGCCAGGACCTCTTCGAACGCGGCCCAGCGGGTCAGCGCCGACTCGGCAGACACGATCATCACGTGCGAGGACCTTTCACAGGTACCATCGGCGGAGCGCGGCGTCAAACTCCCAGAGCGGCACGAAGCCCGAAGCGGGGCGGCGCCCGCGTCAGCGGGAGCCCTGGGCCAGATAGAAGGACAGCGTCTCCAGCTCGATGGCCAGGTCCACGTTCTTCAGGCGGACGTCCTTGCCCGCCTTGATGCGGCCCGGCGCAAAATTGAGGATGGTCTTGATCCCGGCCGCCACCAGCTTCTCGGTGACCGCCTGCGCCGACTCCCCCGGCACCGCCACGATGGCGATCTGAAGATTCCGCGCCTTCGCCTCGCGGGGCAGGTCCTCCATCGGCTGGATCTTCACGCTGTCCACCGCCTTGCCCCACTTGGCCGGATCCTCGTCGAAGATCGTGGAGATCCGGAAGCCTTGCCGCGCGAAGCCCTTGTAGTGGAAGAGGGCGGAGCCCAGATTGCCGAAGCCGACCAGCGCCACCTGCCACTCCCGGTCGAGCCCCAGGATGCGCTGCAGCTCGGCCTTGAGCCCGGAGACGTAGTAGCCGATGCCGCGCACGCCGAACTCTCCGAAGTAGGCGAGGTCCTTCCGCACCTGGGCCGAGTTGAGGCTGAAGCGCTCGGCGAGCTCCTGCGAAGAGATCGTCTTCACCCCGTCCTCCTCGAGCTGCTGGAGGCTGCGGGTGTAGACGGACAGGCGGCGCACCGTCATCTCCGGAATCCGGGGGATCTTGAACGGTGACCTTCGCGCCATGTTCTATTCGGGCGCTCCCCGCGCCCCACGGGTCAGCGGTCGAGTCTCCCCTCGCTGCGCCGCCCGTGTGCCGTCCCGGGGCGTGGCCCCGGGACGGTTGCCTTCGCTCTTCCCTTCCCTCTACGACTTCACGAACAGCAGGATGACCGCGATCACGAACACGAACAGCACGAGCGACTCGATGAAGGCCAGGCCGAGGAGCATGGCGGTCTGGATCCGCGCGATCGCGCCGGGCTGCCGGGCCATCGCGTCCACCGCCTGTCCCGCCGCGCGGCCCTGACCGATACCGCAGAGGCCCGCGGCCAGACCGAAGCCCAGACCGGCCGCCAGGACGGCGAGGGCCTTGGCCAGGTCACCGCTGCCGGCGGTGGCCGCCGCCTGCGCCCAGGCCAGCCCGGGGACCGCCAGAATCGCCATGAAGGTCATCGTGAGAATGCGTGGCACGGCTTTCCTCCTTGTTGGGGGTGACTGAGACTCAGTGATGCTCGGCTTCCTCGACCGCCGCCGCGATGTACAGCATGGCGAGCTTGCAGAAGATGAAGGTCTGGATGAAGGCCACCAGGATCTTGAGCGGCAGCAGGAAGCCCACCACGAACACCACCATGATCAGGGCCGCGGGCGCCCCCACCACGATGCCGCCGAGGGTGCCCGAGAGGGCCCAGCCCAGCATCCCGTCGAAGCCCATCATGAAGAAGAAGATGGCGAGGAGGATGTGGCCGGCCATCATGTTGCCGAAGAGACGAAGCGAGAGCGACAGCGGCCGGGCGCAGTGACTGATGATCTCGATGACGAACATCAGCGGCTTGAGCGCCGTCGGCACCGGCCCCGCGAAGTGCTTCATGTAGGGGATGAACCCCTGCTTCCGGACGCCGATGACGTGATAGGTGACGAAGACGATGAGGGCACACGCCGCGGTGGTGTTGAGATTCGCGGTGGGGGCGATCAGCCCGGGCACCAGCCCCATGAGGTTCGAGGTCAGGATGAAGAGGCCGAGGGTCATGATCAGGGGCAGGTAGGCGCGGCCCCCGTGGCCCACCGTCTCGTCCATCTCCTTCACGAACTGCTCCAGCACCATCTCCATGAAGTTCTGGGTGCCGGACGGCACCAGCGAGAGGCGCCGCGTCGCCACGATGGCCACCACCGCCAGGATGGCCATGACGATCCACGTATAGAGGACGTGGTCGGGCACGGCGGGCAGGTGCAGGATCGGCGGGTGCTCGATCATTTCCATATCGGTCGTCCTCTACGCGTCGGGCCGCGAGGCCTCGCGCCGCGCGTCCAGCAGCCCCTCGGCCAGCAGCACCAGCGGTAGCGCGGCCAGGCCGACGCCCACGCCCACCGGGTGCGCCCAGCCCTGCGCGATCAGCAGCCCGAGGCCGCCGAAGGTCACCAGCTGGCGCAGCCCGATGCGCCCGATCCGTCCCGCGCCGCCCCGGCCCTCGGCGATCATGCCGGTGGCCCGTCCCACGTCGCGCGCCAGCCAGCGGAAGTTCAGCAGCGCGATGCCCCCGCCTCCCGCCACGCCGGCCGCGGCGTCGGCCCCCGCGAGGCCCCAGGCGCCGGCGGTCATCGCGGCCACGCCGGCGGCTCCGCTCCAGGTCACCCGCGCCGCGAGATCAGCGATCGTCATCCTGCCCGTTCAGTGTCTTGAGGATCCGGTAGAAGTTCACCGCCGCCGCCGCGATGCCGAAGCCAAGGCCGACCAGCGTCAGCCACGGTCGCGTGCCCAGCAGCCAATCCGCGAAGTACCCGGCGGCGAGGCCGACCGCCACGCAAGCGAACAGCAGCGTCCCGAGATTGACGAGCTGTGCGGTCTGACTCCGCGGCGGCCTCTCCTCGGCCGGAGCCATGTGAACAGGAACACTATCACAGGCATTCAGGGCTGACAAGCAGCCTCAAATACTTGATATCGCAAGACTTTATGCCCATCGACGGATGTCGATCACGCACAAGCTGGGGGTCAGCCGAAGACGCCGCCCATGCGGGTGCCCGCCATGCGGTTGATGATGGCCACGCTGATGGCGGCGACGGCGATCAGGATGACGCCCAGGGCGGCGGCCTCGTTGGCGCTGCCCGCGATGTAGAAGGCGAAGATGCCGTTGGTGATCGACTCCCAGCCCCCGAGAGCGAGGAAGAGCACCGCCGAGGCCTCCTGCAGCGAGGTCATGAACGAGAACAGGCCGCCGACCAGAATCCCCTTCCAGATCAGCGGCAGCGTCACGTCGCGGAAGGTGCGCGCGCCCGAGGCGCCCACGCTGGAGGCCGCCTCCTCGAGCGAGGGGTGCACCAGCAGCAGCGAGGCGAACGATCCGCGCACCGTGTAGGGCAAGCGCCGCACCGCCAGCACCAGCGGCATGACGATCCAGAACGAGGTCAAGCCGCGGTCGAACCCGGGCAGGTCGAAGTGGAACGCGCGGATGTACGCGATGCCGATCGCGGTGCCCGGTACCGCGAGGATCAGGGTGTTCACCGCGTCCAGCGCACCGCGGCCGGGCACGGTGGAGCGGCCGAGCAGCCACGCGATCGGCACCCCGACCAGGATGCAGATCGCCACCGCGAGGCCGGAATAGAGGAAGCTGTTCAGGATGAACTTGGGCGTCTCCACGATCACCCGCTCGTAGTACTGCAGGGTGTAGGCCACCGGCAGCGGGGTGAGCGCCCAGCCGCGGCCCACCGACGCCAGCGTCACCCCGATGTAGGGGATGAACGACAGCAGCAGGAGCGTGCTCAGGAACGCGACCACGAGCGCCTGGCGGAGCGGCGACAGCCGCCGCCGGGCGATGCGCGAATAGGACAGCGACGAGTAGTCCTTGATCGCCACGTAGTGCCGCGCCGCGAGCAGGAAGAGGACCGCGAGCAGCACCATGAGGGCGGAGATCACGATGCCCATGCGGAAGATGCGCCGGTCCACGAACTGCACGATGTTGAGGTAGGCCTGCGGGGCCAGGAGGTCCTGCACGCCCAGCACCAGCGGGGTCGCGAAGTCGGAAAACGTCCAGATGAACACGAGCAGGGCCCCCGCCACGTAGCCCGGCGTGGTCAGCGGCAGGGTCACCCGCCAGAGCTTGCTGAAGCCGCGCGCGCCCACGCTCTCCGCCGCCTCCTCCAGCGACGGGTCGACCTTGCCGAGGGCGTCCACCACGTTCAGGGTGATCATCGGGAAGAGATGCAGGGTCTCCACCAGCACCACGCCGTGAATGCCGTAGAGGAAGTTCACCGGCCGCAGCAGGTCGAAGGCGTCCATCAGCAGCACGTTCACGGTGCCCGCGCGCCCGAGGATGAAGGTGAAGCCGAGCACCCCCACCAGCGGCGGCGAGATGATCGGGATGATGGTGAGGAAGCCGAAGAGGCTGCGCCCCGCGAAGTCGTAGCGCACCAGCAGGAAGGCCACCGCGATGCCCAGCACCGAGGAGGTGATCACGGTGGCCAGGCCCAGGATCAGCGAGTGCCAGAGGGAGCGCAGGTAGAAGCGGTCGGTGAAAAAATCGTGGAAGTTGGCGAGCGTCCAACGCCCGGCCTCGTCGGTGACCGCGTCGTAGAAGATGCGGCCGAGGGGATAGATGAGGAAGAGGATCAGAAACGCCCAGATCAGTCCGAGGCCCAGCGCCGGCGCCAGGCGCCGGCTACGCATCGTCGGAGAGGGCGAGGGTCACCGACGCGGGAAAGCTGAGCGTGACCGGCCGTCCCACCGGCAGCGGCTCGTGGTGCCACGGATCGCGGATGTCGGCCTTGAGCACGAGCCCGCACTCCGTCTCGACGTCGTAGCGGAGCGTGTTGCCCAGGTAGGACACGAGGCTGACCGTGCCGGCCACCCGGTTGCCGTCGCCCGCGTCGGGCGCGCCCACCGCCACGTTCTCCGGGCGCACCGCGAGCACGCAGCGGCCCGAGACGGCCGCGTCGGCGATGGCGCGCAGCGGGCCGAGCGCGGTGCGGACCAGCAGATCGCCCCGCGCGTGCGCGTCGACCCCGTGCACCTCGCCGGGCACCAGGTTGTTGGTGCCGACGAAGTCGGCCACGAAGCGGGTGCGCGGCCGCTCGTACAGCTCCCGGGGCCGGCCCACCTGCAGCACGTGGCCGTCGCGCATCACCGCGACCCGATCGGAGAGGGAGAGCGCTTCCTCCTGGTCGTGGGTCACGTAGACCGTGGTGATCCGCAGATCCTGCTGGAGCCGGCGGATCTCCGCCCGCACCTGGATGCGGATCTTGGCGTCCAGATTCGACAGCGGCTCGTCGAGCAGCAGGATGTCGGGATTCAGCACGAGGGCGCGCGCGAGGGCCACCCGCTGCTGCTGGCCGCCGGACAGCTGGCCGGGATAGCGGGCTTCGAAGCCCACCAGGTTGACCTTGCGGAGCCCTTCGTGCAGCCGCCGCGCGACTTCCTCGCCGGGCAGCCGGCGCAGCCGCAGCCCGTAGCAGACGTTGTCGGCCACCGTCATGTGCGGCCAGAGCGCATAGTTCTGGAACACCATGCCGATGCCCCGCTCGTACGGCGGCAGGCCGTTGACCACGCGGTCGCCGAAGCGGATGGTGCCCGCGTCCGGCTGGTCGAAGCCGGCGAGCAGGCGCAGCAGCGTGGTCTTGCCGCAGCCCGACGGGCCCAGCAGGGTGAACAGCTCGCCGTCCGCCACCGTGAGGTCCACCGCGTTCACCGCGGTGACGGCGCCGAACCGCTTCACCACGCCCCGGATGCCGACGATCATCGCGCGACTGCCCCCGCTCGTACGGCCTCCGGGGCGTCCGGCCCGGCGGCCGCTACTTCTTCAGCTCGTCCCACTTGGCCTCGATGTCGGAGCGGAAGCGCGTCTTGAGCGCCTCCGACCGCTTGGCCGCCACCGCCTCGTCGTAGACGTTGGCCACCTCGCCGTCGAAGTACGAGCGCACCCCGCCGGTGAACTCCACCGCCATCTCTGCGGTCGAGCCGGGCGCGCCAGCCACCTTGTACTTCGGAGTCACCGGGAAGAGGCCGCGCTCCATGAACACCCGCTGGCCGCGCTCGGTGAGCAGGAACTCGATGAACGCCCGTGCCGCCTTCGGATTGCGCGCGCCGGCCAGGATCGCCATCGGCTCGGGGGTCACGAAGGCATTCTTCGGGGCCACGTACTTGATGTCGAAGCCCGCCAGCTTCTCCTCGAAGGCCATGTAGGAGGGCACCGCGAAGCCGGCCGCGAACTCGCCCTTGGCCACCACCGTCGGCACGTCGCGGCTGCGCGCGGTGAAGTGGCCGGTATTGGCCGCCAGCTTGCGCAGCCACTCCCAGCCTCGGTCCTCGCCATGCAGCGACAGCATGACCTCGTAGGTCGCGTTCGACGACGACGATCGGGTCGGCGCGCACTGGGCCACCTCGCCCTTCAGCTTCGGGTTCAGCAGGTCGTCCCAGTCCTTGAGCGGCGCGACCCCGAGACGCTGCAGGCGCTTGGGGTTGTAGACCAGCCCGTAGGGCTCGAGGGCGGTGCCGACCCAGTAGCCGTCCTTGTCCTTCAGCGGGATCGGCTTGGGCTTGCCGATGGACACCGGGATGCTCTCCCAGGCCTCCTTCGAGATCTCGACCTTCTGCAAGAGCTTCTGCTCGGCCAGCTTCTCGAAGAGGGCCGACTCGCCGCCCCAGAAGATGTCCACCTCGGGCTTGCCCTTCCATTCGGTGATGCGCCCGTAGGCGACCGGCGTGCCCGCCGGGATCGCGTTGACCTTCACGGCGACGTTCCACTTCTCCTTGGCGTAGTCCGCGAAGGCCTTCAGCGCCGCGTCGTGGATGAACTTGGACACCGGCGTGATCAGATTCAGCTCGCTCTCGACGGGGGCCTGGGCCCACGCGGGCCCGCCCAGCCACCCCAGCGCGCCGAGCAATCCCAGAGCCACCGTGACGATCGATCGCAGCATCATGTCCTCCTCGTGTCGGGTTCGATCCAGCCGCGCGCGCGCTCCACCGCGCGGCGCCAGCCCGCGTAGGCCGCCTCGCGCGCGTCCTCGCTCATCGTGGGCGTGAAGCGCCGCTCCAGCCGCCAGCGCCGCCCGAGATCGCCGCTCTTCCAGAGTCCCGTCCCCACCCCGGCCAGGTACGCCGCGCCCAGCCCGGTGGTCTCGGTCACCGAGGGCCGCAGCACCTCGACGCCGAGCACGTCGGCCTGGAACTGGCAGAGGAAGTCGTTGGCCGCGGCCCCGCCGTCGACGCGCAGGGTGCTGAGGACCACGCCGGACTCGCGCTTCATCGTGTCGAGCACGTCGCGGCTCTGGTAGGCGATGGCCTCGAGCGCGGCCCGCGCGAGGTGCGCGCGCGTGGTGCCGCGGGTGATGCCCACCAGCGTGCCGCGCGCGTACGGGTCCCAGTACGGCGCGCCCAGGCCCACGAAGGCGGGCACGAGATAGACCCCGCCGGCATCCGGCACCGACTGGGCCAGGGCCTGCGTCTCCGCCGCCTGGCGGATGACCCCGAGGCCGTCGCGCAGCCACTGCACCGCCGCCCCCGCGATGAACACCGCGCCCTCGAGGGCGTACGACGTGCGGCCCTCCACCGTCCAGGCCACCGTGGTGAGCAATCCCTCGGTGGACGCCACCGCGCGTCCGCCCGTGTTCAGCAGCGCGAAGCAGCCAGTGCCGTACGTGTTCTTGGCCATGCCCGGCTCGACGCACGCCTGGCCGAACAGCGCGGCCTGCTGGTCGCCCGCGATCCCCGCCACCGGGATTCCGCCCGGCAGCGCGCCGTCGCGCGAGGCCGTCTCCCCGAACACGCCGGCCGACGGCTTCACCTCGGGCAGGAGCTCCCGCGGCACCCCGAGCGTGCGGCAGAGGCCCTCGTCCCACTGCCCGCGGTGGATGTCGTAGCAGAGCGTGCGCGAGGCGTTCGAGGGGTCGGTGGCGTGCACCGCGCCGCCGGTGAGCTGCCAGAGCAGCCACGAGTCCACGGTGCCGAAGCACAGCTCCCCGCGCTCGGCCCGCGGCCGCAGCGCGGGATCGTGATCGAGCATCCAGCGGATCTTCGTCCCCGAGAAGTACGGATCGACGACCAGCCCGGTCTTCCGGCGAAGCTCCGGCTCGACCCCGTCGGCCTTGAGCCGGTCGCAGAGCGCGGCGGTCCGCCGGCACTGCCACACGATGGCGTTGTGGACGGGACGGCCGGAGGCGCGGTCCCAGAGGATGGCGGTCTCGCGCTGGTTGGCGATGCCCACCGCGGCGATCTCGGCCGCGCCGACGCCGGCCGCGGTCAGCGCCTCGGCGGCCGCCCGCTCGGTGGTGGCCCAGATCTGGGCGGGATCGTGCTCCACCCAGCCGGGCCGCGGATAGTGTTGCGGCAGCTCGGCGTAGCCTCGCGCGCGCAGCGCGCCGTCGGCATCCACGACCAGCGCGGTGGAGCCGGTGGTGCCCTGGTCCAGCGCCAGGACGAAGCGGCGCGCGGTCACCGCCCGAGCAGCTCCTTGGCCAGATCGGGCCGATCCGTGATGACGACCCCCGCCCCGAGGGTGAGGAATCGCTCGATGGCGTCGCGCTCGTTCACCGTCCACACCCCGAGGGTCAGCCCGGCCAGCCGCGCCTGCCTGGGCACGTCCGGGCCGACGATCCCCTGGTGGAGCCCGACGAAGGAGACGCCGGCCCGATGCAGCGCCTGCAGCTCCGACTCCACGCGGGCGGCCGGCAGCGTGCGCGGCGAGTAGAGCGCGCCGGCGCGCGAGTCGGGCCGGAGCTGGCGGACCCGGCGCCAGATATCGGCCTCGAAGGCCATCACCACCGCGAAGGGCGTGAAGCGGTGACGATCGAGCACCGCGAACACCTTCTCCTCGATCCCGGGATAGCGGCGCCGCTGCTCGTCCACCTTGATCTCGAGCAGCATCTGCCGCTTGCCCGCGGCGGCCAGGGCCACCACCTGGTCCAGCGTCGGGACCGGCTCGGGGATCGCGGTCCCGTTGCGGTCCTTCAGCTGCAGGGCCTGCAGCTCGGCCAGCGTGCGCTCGCGCACCGGCCCGGTGCCGGTGGTGGTGCGCTCGAGCGTGGGATCGTGGAGCACCACGACCTCGCCGTCGCGGCTCAGGTGGACGTCCAGCTCCAGGAAGTCGGCCCCCATCGCGAGCGCGTTGCGAAACGCGAGCATGCTGTTCTCGGGCCAGAGGAGCGCTCCGCCGCGGTGCGCCGCGTACAGCGGGGCCACCATCGGCTCGGCGACCGCGCCCACCGCGCCGAGCACCGCGGCCACGCCCCCGAGGGCCAGGGTCAGCAGCAGCAGCGTTCTCACTTCTCGGCCTCCACCAGCCCCTTCACGAACCAGCGCTGCATCAGGATGATGATGGCCACCGGCGGCAGGAGGGCCATCATCGCGCCCGCCATGATCAGGTTCCAGGTCGGCAGCTCGGTCCCGCTGCGTGGGATCAGCTGCTCGAGCCCGATCACCACCGTGCGCATCGCCTCGGTGTTGGTGATCATGAGCGGCCAGAGATACTGGTTCCAGCCGAAGATGAAGAGCACCACGAACAGCGCGGCGATGTTGGCCCACGACAGCGGCAGCAGGAAGCGCCACAGGAAGCGCAGCGGGCCCGCTCCGTCCAGCTGGGCCGCCTCCGCCATCTCGTTGGGAATCGTGAGGTAGAACTGGCGGAACAGGAAGGTGGCGGTGGCCGAGGCCATCAGGGGCACCGTGAGGCCCTGGTAGCTGTCGAGCCAGCCGAGCGTGCCGATGACCTCGTAGGTGGACATGAGGCGCACCGGCACCGGCAGCATCAGGGTGACGAAGATCATCCAGAAGCAGAGCACGCGGCCGCGGAAGTCGAAGTACACGATCGCGAACGCGGAGAGCATCGAGATGACGATCTTGCCCACCGCCACCGCCACCGCCATGATCGCGCTGTTCCAGAGCATGACGCCCATGTTGGCCTTGCGCCACGCCTGCGCGTAGTTCTCGAGCAGGTGCGACGACGGCAGCAGGCGGGGCGGCCGCTGCACCACCTGCTGCAGGTCCTGGGTGGAGACCACGAAGGCGAAGTAGAGGGGGAACACCACCACCGCGATGCACGCGATCAGCAGTGCGTGCAGGAGCACCGAGCCCCACGGCACGCCCCGCCGGCGGGGCGCGACGTCCGCGCGCGCCCGGACCTGCTCGAGCCGGGTCGTGTCGACCGCGCTCATCGGTAGGTGACCTTCTTCTCCGCGAAGCGGAATTGCAGAACGGTCAGCGCGATGACCATGGCCATCAGGATCACCGACTGCGCGCCCGAGGAGCCGAGATTCAGCCCGATGAAGCCGTCCTTGTAGAGCTTGTACACCATGATCTCGGTGGCCTGCCCGGGGCCGCCCTTGGTCACCGCGTCGATGGTCCCGAAGGACTCGAAGAACGCGAAGACCATGTTGAGCACCACCAGGTAGAACGTGATCGGCGAGACGAGTGGGAACACGATGGCGGTGAAGCGACGGATCGGCCCCGCCCCGTCCACGTCGGCGGCCTCGATGACCGAGGAGGGGATGGCCAGCAGGCCCGCGATGTAGAACGCGATGTTGTAGCCGAGGTGCGTCCACGCGGTGGCCACGATCACCAGGGTCATGGCCACCCAGCCCTTGAGCAGCCAGTTGAACTCGTAGGCGGTCACGAACGACAGGACGTACGGCAGGATCCCGTACGAGGGATGGAAGATGAACAGGAAGATGATGCCGGCCACCGCGGGCGCGATGCCGTAGGGCCACAGCAGCAGCGTGCGGTATACGGCGAGCCCGCGGATCTTCTGCGTCGCGAGCCCGGCCAGGATCAGCGCTCCCAGCACCGCGAGCACGGTCACGCCACCGGCGAACACGAACGAATTGACCACGCTCGCGTAGTACTCCCGGTCGGCGAGCAGCTTCTGGAAGTTCTCGAGGCCCACGAAGGTGGACCGGTCACCGAAGGGCGAGACCCGGTACAGGGAGAGCTGCAGCGATTTGAGCGCCGGCCAGAAAAAGAAGAGCACGGTGACCGCCATCTGCGGCGCCACCAGCGCGTAGGGCAGCCACCGGTTCCGGAAGACCGTCCGCGGCATCGGCGACGACGCGCTACTGCTTGTTCGCGGCCGCGAACTCTTTCAGGATCTCGTTGGACTTGGCGACCGCGTCGTCGAGCCCCTGCTTGGGCGCCTTCTTGCCCGCGAAGATGTTCTCCATCTCGGCCTCGATCACGTCGCGGATCTGCACGAAGTTGCCCAGCCGAAGGCCCTGGCTGTTGGCGGTGGCCTGCCCCTTGGTGAGCTGCGCGAAGGCGGTGAACTGGTCGGGGTGCTTCTTGAAGTGGTAGCCGGCCTCCAGGTTCTTCACCGCGCTGTTCGAGATCGCCAGGTACCCGGTGGTGACGTGCCACCACATCTGCTGGTTGGTGTCCGAGATGAACTTGAGGAAGCGCGCGGTGCCCCGATTCTCCGCCGCCGGCTTGCCCTTCATCACCCAGAGGGTGGCGCCCCCGATGATCGAGGTGGCGCGCTTGTACGGCGGCCCGTAGGTCGGCAGCTGGCCGGTGCCCCACTTGAAGGTCGCGCCCTTGGTGAAGCCGCCGATCAGGGCGGACGACTGCATGTACATCCCGCACTCGCCGCTCAGGAACTTGGGGTCGGCGGTGCCCGCGCGCCCTCCGTAGGAGAAGACGTGGTCCTTCTGCCAGGCCGCGAGCTGCGTGAGGTGCTTCACCCCGAACTCCCGGTTGATCAGGAGCTGCACGTCGAGACCGTCGAAGCCGTTGTGCTTGGTGGCGAACGGCTGGTCGTGCAGCGCGTGCATGTTCTCGACCTGGACCCACGAGGGCCAGCCGGTGGAGAAACCGCACTTGGTCGCCCCCGATGAGATCAGCTTCTTGCTGTACTCCTCCACCTGCTTCCACGTCTGGGGCGGCTTGCTCGGGTCGAGGCCGGCCTTCTGGAAGGCGTCCTTGTTGTAGTAGAGGATCGGGGTGGAGGAGTTGAATGGCATCGAGTAGAGGTTGCCGTCCTTGGAGTAGTAGCCCACCACCGGCGCGATGAAGTCCTTCCAGTCCACCGCGATCTCCTGCTCCTTCATGAGCTGGTACACGGGCACGATCGCGCCGGAGAGCATCATGGTCTGGGTGCCCACGTCGAACACCTGCACGATGTGGGGCGCCTGGCGCTGGCGGTAGGCCGCGATGGCCGCGGTGAGGGTCTCCGCGTAGGTGCCCTTGCGGAGCGGCTTCACCTCGTACTCGGCCTGGCTCTCGTTGAACTGCTTCACCAGCTCGTTGACCGCGTCGTTCAGCTGGCCGGTCATGGCGTGCCAGAACTGGATCTCGGTCTTCGCGAAGGCGGGGGCGGGAAGAGAGAGCACCGCGGCGACCAGGAGCAGCGTGGTCGTGACCGAGGACCAGCGCGTCGTCGTGTATGGCATGGATGACCTCCGCTTGTCGTTCGGGATCGTGCGTCTCCGCGCAAACGCGAGCGGCTTGGGATCTCGACCGCGCGGCGCCCGGGCGACGTGTTCGTCCACCACGGGCCCGGGCGCTCGGAACTATAGCACCATTGACTCGCCGCCTGGAAGTTGCTCTATTCGCGGTGGATGGACCGTCGGGGATTTCTCTCGCGCGGCTCCCTGGGACTGGCCGCCGGCATGGCGCCGACGACGGTGCGCCGCGCCGCCGCGGAGACGACGAGGAAGCGGGAGCTGGTGGTCGCCCAGTCCTTCGACGTCACCAGCCTCGATCCTCACGGATCCACCCTGTCGAACGACTGGCGCGTGGCCTTCAACCTCTTCGACACCCTCGTCCGCCGTCATCCCGACGGCACCCTGCACCCGGCCCTCGCGACTGCCTGGAGGCGGACGACGCCCACGACCTGGCAGCTCGCCCTGCGGCCCGACGTGCGCTGGCACGACGGGACGCCGTTCACCTCGGCCGACGCCAAGTACAGTCTCGACCGGACCCATGACCCCCGAGTGAAGGCCGCCCGCATCCTCGGATCCTGGTGGACCGCGGCGATCGAGCGGACCGAGGCGCCCGATCCCGCGACGCTGATCATCCATACCCGCTGGCCCGATCTGCTCATGCCGGGGCGCCTCGCGTCGTGCGTGGGGTCCATCGTCCCCTGGGCGTACGTCGACCGCGTGGGGTTCAAGGTCTTCAACGAGCGTCCGATCGGCAGCGGGCCCTTCCGCTTCGTGTCGCAGACCCGGGGCGACCGATGTGTCCTCGACGCCAATCCGGACTATTGGGGTGGCCGTGTCGACGTCGATCGGGTGGTCTTCCAGTCGGTCCCGGATCATGCGCGGCGGGCGGACCTGCTCCTCCGCGGTGCGGCCGACCTGATCGTGCCGCTGGCCCCCGAGGACCGCGCCCGCGTGGCGGCCGCGCCGTCCACCCGCGTCGCCGGCGTGCTCTACGCGGGTCTCTACGTGCTCGCGGTCAACGTCTGGGTCGCCCCCTTGAGCAACCCGTTGATCCGGCAGGCGCTGTCCCTCGCCATCGACCGGGAGACCATCCTCAAGGAGCTCTGGCGCGGCCGCGGTGTGGTGCCGAACGGACCCATCCCCCGCGGAGACGCCGCGCACGATGCGTCGCGGCCACCCCTGCCGTACGATCCCGGGGCCGCGCGCCAGCGGCTCAAGCAGGCGGGCTACCGGGGCGAAGCGATCCACTTCGAGACGACGGCGGGCATGATCGCCAACGACCGGGCCATGGCCGAGGCCATCGCCGAGATGTGGGAGGACGTCGGGGTCAAGGTCGTGCTCGACGTCATCGACACCGCCGTCCGCCACCAGAAGAACCGGCAGCAGGCCTTCAAGGGTGTCTGGTGGTCGGATCCGACCTCGATCATCCGCGACCCCGACGGCATGATGGGACGACTGCTCAGCCCGGGCCAGGCGCACGACTACTGGCGCCACGACGAGTTCGACCGCCTCGCGGTCGCCGCGCGGCGGAGCGGGGACGAGAGCGCTCGGGCCGAGACCTACCGGGAGATGACCAGGATCTTCCTCGAAGAGAACCCGTGGATCGTGGTCTTGCAGCCGATCGAGGACTACGGACTGCAGCGCTACGTGGAGTTCACGCCCAGTCCGGACCAGCAGTTCGACCTGCGCCGGGCCAACTTCCGGATGCGGCGCGCCTGAGCGTGGCGGCTACGGTCGCTTCTCGTACACCGCGGTGTTGCCGGTCCGCGCCGATTTGGCGTAGAGGTGATGCTTGTCGGCGTCGGCGGCCAGCGTGACGATGACCGACAGGGTGCCGACCTTGAAGTTCATCTGGACCTCGGATTCCGAGGCGAGGTAGCGGCCGGTCACCCGCTGTCCGCCCGGCTTGGTCGAGGTCACCCGGCCGTCGGTGGCGAACTCGAGCCAGTCCTTCGGGCCGCCGTCGGGATCGTGCGTCATCTCCCAGCGGCCGAGAAGCCAGGCCTGATCGGTGGCCGATGACACCGCCGCGCTCATGAGCAGCAGGGCCAGGGCCACCACGCGGGCCCTCATCGCTGGCGGAACCGCCGACTGCGCTCCACGTGCTCGAGGTAGGCCGCGATCTCCGCCTCGAGCCGGCGACGGGACCAGCCGGCCAGCTCGGCCATGCGTCCCGCGATGGACTCGGCGCAATCGAGACCCTGGCACCGGCTCTGGCCGATGCCGGTGCGGCGCAGCAGCACGTCCTGCAGCGACACCGCCATCTCCTCGCGCACCGCGTGGTGGAGCTGGGCCACGATCTCGAGATTGCTCGGGCAGAGGCGCTCGTAGCCGTCGGGCAGCTTGCGGGCCAGATCGAGCACGCGCGGATAGGTCCGGCCGTAGGTCTCCACCAGCATCCGGAGCCCGGACCTGGACAGCCCGGTCGCCGCCATCTCCTCGGAGACGTCCATCCAGGCGCGCACCTCGATCTTGCCGGCGTCCTCGTCGGTGCCGTCCAGCATCGCGCGGCCGGTGCGCGAGGGCTCGCGCCGGCCGAGCGCGCGCATCACCCGGTCGCCCACGTCCTCGGCCAGGCTGCGGAAGCAGGTGAGCTTGGTCCCCGTGACGGACAGGAATCGGCCGTCGGGGCCCTCGGGGACCACCTGGTGGTCGCGGGAGACGCGAGTGGCCGAGGCGCCCGGCTCGTAGGACAGCGGCCGCACGCCCGCGTAGGTATAGGACACGTTCTCCAGCGCCACCCGCTTGTCGGGCAGCACCTTGGCGACCTCGTCCAGCAGATACGTGACCTCCTCGCGGGTCGCCCAGAGCCGATCCGGATCGCCGGTGAAGTCGGTGTCGGTGGTCCCGACCAGCGAGAACTCGCGCCACGGGATGACGAAGATCATGCGCTCGTCGTGGGCGGAGAGATAGACCGCGCGGTCGGTCATGCGCGGCAGCAGGCAGTGGATGCCCTTGGTGGTGCGGAGCAGCTGCGGGGTCCGGTCGGCCACCCGCGCCATGGCCCGAACGCGATCGACCCACGGGCCCGCGCAGTTGACGATGGTCTTCGCCCGCACCGTCTGCACCTGCCCGCTCAGCAGATCGCGCGCCTGCACGCCCTCGACGCCGCCCCGGCCGTGCACGAATTCCTCGATCTCGCAGTAGTTGAAGGCCCGCGTCCCGTGGCGCACCGCGGAGAGGACGTTCTCCAGGCACAGGCGCTCCGGGTAGAGGAGCAGATCGTCAAAGTAGTAGCCGGCGCCCCGCAGATCCTGGGCCTGCACGCTCGGCACCAGGGCGAGCGCGGCCGCCGGGTTCAGCACCCGGTAGCGCTCGGTGGTCTTGCCCGGCGTCAGCAGGTCGTACAGCCACATGCCGAGGCGGACCTTGATGAGGCCGCGCGCGGCGCCCCGGTAGATCGGCACCAGGAAGGGGAGCGGCCGCACCAGGTGGGGCGCCAGCCGCTCGAGCGTCTTCTTCTCGCGCAACGACTCGCGCACCAGCTTGAAATCGGCCAGCTCGAGGTAGCGGAGCCCGCCGTGGATCAGCTTCGAGGATTTCGAGGACGTGCCCGAGGCGAAGTCGCCCTTCTCGAAGAGGGCGACCGAGGCGCCGCGCAGGGCCAGGTCGCGCGCGACGCCCGCGCCGGCCATGCCGCCGCCGATCACCACCGCGTCCAGCTCGGTGTCGTTCAGCGCGGTCAGTCGGTCCGACGTCACTCTCACGCGATCACTCCACCAGATCTCGGATCGACTGTAACACGTGGTCCGGAGCCACCGCGGCGATTCGGGCGTCGTCGGCGCGCGTGACCCCGCTCAGCACGAGCACGGTGCCGAGCCCGAGCCGCCGTCCCATCACGATGTCGGTCTCGATGCGGTCGCCCACGATCGCGGCTTCGCGCGCCGGCACCCCGAGGGCGGCGAGCGCCACCTCCAGGATGATCGGCGAGGGCTTGCCCACGATCGTCTCCACCTTCCGGTCGGTGACCGCCTCGACCGCCGCGATCATCCCGGCGCAGTCGGGGATCTCACCCCCCTCCACCGGGCAGGTGCGGTCGGGATTCGTGGCGATCAGGCGCGCGCCGCCCCTCACCGCCTGCAGGGCGACGTTCAATTTCGCGTAGTCGAAGGTGCGATCGAACGCGATCACCACCCAGCGCACCCGCTCGTCCGGCCGCACCTCGAAGCCGTGGGCGGCCATCTCGTTCCGCATCGGCGGCTCGCCGATGACGAAGACCGGCGCGCCGGGATCGCGGTCGCGCAGGTAGCGCGCGAGCACCAGCGAGGAGTTGATGACGTCGTCGGGCGCGGCGGGCACCCCGAGGCGCGTGAGCTTGGCCGCGTAGTCCGCGCGGGTCTCGAGCGGCTTGTTGGACAGGAACGCCACGCGCCGGCCCGCCCCGCGGATCGCCGCGATGACCGCGTCGGCGCCGGGGATCAGGCGCTCGCCCAGATAGACGGTGCCGTCGAGGTCGAAGAGCCAGCCGCGGTAGGGGAGGCGAGGAACCACCCCTCACCTTGCCCTCTGCCCGAAGGGGAGAGGGAAAAGAGGCCGGGGTGAGGGTGCGCGCACTATCTGAGCAGCGGAACGACGGCGGCCTGGGCCAGATCGAACAGCGGGCCGGGCGCGACGCCGAGCTGCACCACGCCCCACAGCGCGACCATCAGGGCGAGCGCCCCCGACAGCGACGGGGCCAGCACCGTGGGCGCGCCCTGGGGCTCGCGCATGTACATGTAGACGATGAGGCGCAGATAGTAGTACGCGGCGACCGCGGAGTTCAGCACGCCGATCACGGCCAGCCACACGTAGCCCGACTTCACCGCGGCGCCGAACAGGTAGAACTTCCCCACGAAGCCGGCGGTGGGTGGGATGCCGATCAGCGAGAGCAGGAAGATGGACAGGGCCAGGGCCAGCAGCGGATGCCGCGCGGCGAGGCCGCCGAAGTCGTCGATCTTCACCGCCTCCTGCCCGGCCCGCTCCAGCAGCACGATCACCCCGAAGGCGCCCGCGGTGGTGAAGGTGTAGGCGAGCATGTAGAAGAGCACGCTGCCGTTGCCGAGCGCGCCGCCCGCCACCACCCCGACCAGCATGTAGCCCACGTGGGCGATCGAGGAGTAGGCCAGCATGCGCTTGAAGTTCTGCTGGGCCAGCGCCACCACGTTGCCCACCGTCATGGTGACCGCGGACATCACCCACAGCAGCATCACCCAGTCCAGCGGAATCTGCCGCACCGCGGTGAGCAGCACCCGCAGCAGCGCGGCGAAGGCGGCCGCCTTGGACCCGGTGGCGATGAAGGCGGTGATCGAGGTCGGGGCGCCCTCGTACACGTCGGGGGCCCACATGTGGAAGGGCACCGAGGAGATCTTGAAGCCGAAACCCACCAGCAGGAGCCCGAGACCGATGACCAGCATCGGATCCTTGCCGGCCCCCGCGGCGACCGCGTTGGCGATGCGGTCGAGGTTGGTGGTGCCGGTGGCGCCGAAGATCAGGGCGATGCCGTACAGGAAGAAGCCGGAGGCGAAGGCCCCGACCAGGAAGTACTTCATCGAGGCCTCGCCCGCCTCGATGCGAGTGCGGAAGAAGCCGGCCAGCACGTAGAGGGCGATCGACATGGTCTCGAGCCCGAGGAACACGATGATCAGGTCGCCCGCCGCGGCCATCAGCATCATCCCGAGCGCGGAGAGCAGCACCAGGATGTAGAACTCGCCCGACTCCTGGCCCTCGCGCCGGATGTAGTCCATCGAGAGCAGGAGCACCAGGCCCGCCGCGTAGCCGATCACGACGTTGAAGAAGAGGGCGTACGAATCCAGCACCACCATGCCCCGGAAGCCGCGCAGCTCGGCGCCGCCGGTGGCGAACACCATCCAGAAGGTGACGACCAGCGTGGCCACCACTCCGAGCGCGCTGACGAAGCCGAGGTGCTCCTTGCGGTCGCGCGGCGGCACCAGGTCGAGCAGCAGCACGACGGCCGCGGTGGCGGCCAGGACCAGCATCGGCAGGATCGGCCGCAGGTCGACGACGGGCAGGACGAGCGGGGGGTTCACCGCGGCGCCACCATCGCGGCGGTCGCCTGCGCCTTGCTCTGGACCTGCGTGATCAGCGCCTGCACGCTCGGCTCGGTCATGGCGGTGAAGGTGGTCGGGTACACCCCGATCCAGAAGATGAAGAGCAGCACCGGCAGCAGCACCGCCCACTCGCGCGGGGTCAGGTCCCGGAGCCGCCGGTTGGCCTCGGAGGCCACCGGGCCGAAGCACACCCGCTGGTACATCCACAAGAGGTACACCGCCGCGAAGATGATGCCGCTGGTGCCCAGCACCGCGGCGAGCCGGTCCACCTGGAAGGCGCCCAGCAGCACCAGGAACTCGCCCACGAACCCGTTCAACCCGGGCAGCCCGAGCGAGGACAGGCACACGATCAGGAAGATCGCGCTGAAGGCCGGGATCACGCTCCACAGCCCGCCGAAGTCGGCGATGAGGCGGGTGTGCCGGCGCTCGTAGATCATGCCGACCATGAGGAAGAGCGCGCCGGTGCTGAGCCCGTGGTTCACCATCTGGATGAGGCCGCCGACCAGGCCCTGCGGGGTGAGGGTGAAGAGCCCGAGCACCACGAAGCCCAGGTGGCTCACGCTCGAGTAGGCCACCAGCTTCTTGATGTCGGCCTGCACCGTCGAGACCCACGCCCCGTAGATGATGCCGATGACCGAGAGCGCGAAGATCAGCGGCGCGTAGTGCAGGCTCGCGGTCGGGAACAGGGGCAGGCAGAAGCGCAGGAAGCCGTAGGTGCCCATCTTCAGGAGCACGCCGGCCAGGATCACGCTGCCCGCGGTCGGCGCCTCCACGTGGGCGTCGGGCAGCCAGGTGTGGAACGGGAACATCGGCACCTTGATCGCGAAGGCCAGCGCGAAGGCCAGGAACAACAGATTCTGGGTCGTCCCGGCCGGCACCACGTACCGGGCGAGCACCGGCAGGTCGAACGTGTAGATATTGGTGGCGACTCCGTGCTGGAAGTAGAGCACCAGGATGGCCACCAGCATCAGGAGCGAGCCGGTCAACGTATAGAGGATGAACTTGACCGCGGCGTAGACCCGGTTGGGCCCGCCCCAGATCCCGATGATCAGGTACATCGGGATCAGCATCGCCTCCCAGAAGACGTAGAAGAGGAAGAGGTCGAGGGACACGAAGACCCCGACCATGCCGGTCTCCAGGAGCAGCATGGTGATCGCGAATTCCTTCCAGCGCGACTCCACCGAGGTCCACGACGACAGGATGACCAGCGGCATCAGGAACGTGGTCAGCAGGACCAGCAGCACGCTGATGCCGTCCACCCCGAGGTGGTACGTCACCCCGAGCGAGGGGATCCACGGCCGCTGCTCCACGAACTGGTAGTCGGCGAGCGAAGGATCGAAGCGGAAGTAGAGGGGCAGCGAGATCACGAAGGTCGCCGCGGTGGTCAGCAGCGTCGCGTACCGGACCGCCGAGTCCTGGCGCCGGGGCAGGGCCAGCACCAGCAGCGCGCCCAGCGCGGGGAGGAACGTGACCAGGGTGAGGAGATAGGCCATCGCGCGTCTACCGGCGCGTGAGCAGGTAGGCCACCACCGCCACCGCGCCGAGCAGGATGCCGAAGGCGTAGTTCATCACGAACCCGGTCTGCACCCGGCGCAGGCCACGCGCCCAGCCCGCCATCGCGGCGGCGACCCCGTTCACGATGCCGTCGATCACGCTCGGGTCGAAGATGCGCGCGAACCAGAGCGACAGGTGGTAGATCGGCTTGACGATCACCGCGTCGTAGATCTGGTCGACGTAGTAGCCGTTCAGGAGCAGGCGGTGGACCGGGTTCCGGGCCACCCCGATGGAGGTGGCGCGCGCCGGGCTGCGCCCGTACACGAGCCAGGCCACCGCCACCCCCGAAATGGCCACCAGCGCCGAGAGCACCAGCAGCGAGAAGGCCACGCCCGCGCTGTGCTCGGCCTCGTCCAGCGGCAGCACCGGGGAGAGGAAGCGCGCGAAGGCGGTCCCGTGCGAGGACGGAATGCCCACCGCGAGGCCGGCCACCACGGTCAGGATCGCGAGGACGATCAGCGGGACGGTCATGGACGCGGGCGATTCGTGGATATGGTGCGCCACCTCCTTCGACATGCGCGGGCCGCCGAAGAAGGCGAGGAACACGAGGCGGAACGTGTAGAACGCGGTGAGGAAGGCGCCGACCATCAGGAGCAGCCACAGCACGTAGTGGTGCTCGTGGAACACCGAGGCCAGGATCTCGTCCTTCGAGAAGAAGCCGGAGAGGGGCGGCACCCCGGCGAGGCCGAAGGCGCCGACCAGGAAGGTCACGGTGGTGGTCATCATGCGCGGCGCGAGGCCGCCCATCTTGCGCAGGTCCTGCTCGCCGCCCAGGCCGTGGATCACGCTGCCCGCGCCCAGGAACAGCAGGGCCTTGAAGAACGCGTGCGAGATCAGGTGGAAGATGCCGGCCGAGTACGCCCCGACGCCGACCCCGACGAACATGTAGCCGAGCTGGCTGATGGTGGAGTAGGCCAGCACGCGCTTGATGTCGGTCTGCACGAGCCCGATGGTGGCCGCGAACACCGCGGTGAGCCCGCCCACCCAGGCCACGATCTCCAGGCTCAGCGGCGCCATCTCGAAGAGCTTGTGGCAGCGCGCCACCATGTACACGCCCGCGGTCACCATGGTGGCCGCGTGGATGAGGGCCGACACCGGGGTGGGCCCCTCCATCGCGTCGGGCAGCCAGGTGAAGAGCGGCAGCTGGGCGGACTTGCCGGTCGCGCCCATGAACAGCAGCAGCGCGATGGCCAGGTACACACCGCCGCCGACGCTGCCGTCGGCCTTGGCGAAGACCTCCGAATAGGTCAGCGTCCCGAAGGTGACCCAGATCAGCATGATGCCGAGGCCGAAGCCGAAGTCGCCGACCCGGTTCACGATGAAGGCCTTCTTGCCCGCGTCGGAGGCCGATTGCTTCTCGTACCAGAAGCCGATGAGCAGGTACGAGCAGAGGCCCACCGCTTCCCAGAAGACGTAGAGGACGAGGAAGTTGCCGGCGAGCACCAGCATCACCATCGAGAACACGAACAGGTTCATGTAGGTGAAGAAGCGGGCGTAGCCCCCATCGCCGTGCATGTAGCCCACGGAGTAGACGTGGATGAGGAAGCCCACCCCGGTCACCACGAGCAGCATCACCGCGGTGAGCTGATCGACCTGGGCGGTGACCGCGGTGTGGAACGGCTCCGCCACCACCCACGGGAAGAGATCACCGGTCCACGTCTCGCCGTGCCACACCCGGTTGAAGACGAAGCACGAGGTGACGAACGAGGCCAGCGGCGCAGATACCGCGAGCCAGTGCGCCTTGTGGCCGATGAGGCGCCCGAGGAGGGCGTTGACGACGGCGCCGGCGAGCGGGAACAGCGGGATCAGCCAGACGAGTCGTGACATGAGTTCGGGTGCAAACCCGCAACACTCTAAGCGGAAGCGGGCCGGAGTGTCAAGGATCGGACCGGTCGCCGCCGTCGCGCAGGCGCGGCTCCACGAAGCGAAAATACAACAGCGGAATCAAATAGAAGAGCAGCAGGTGGCCGGAGAGCAGCCGCACGCTGCCCGCACTCTCGTCGAGGAACACCAGACAGAGCACGAAGTTCATCAGCACGTAGGCCACCACCGCGAGCGTGGCGCGCCGCGTACCCTCCGGCACGAAGGCGGCGAGCCGGCGCCAGTCCACCACGCGCACCGTCCCCTGCCCGCGCAGCGGCGCGCCGGCCGCGCGCAGCCGCACGATCATGGCCGCGAGCAGCCCGAGCGCGCCGAGGAAGAGCGTCACCGCGCTCGCGGCGCCGACCGCGGGCGGCAGCGGCGTGAAGGTGGCGAGATGGAGCGCCGCGCTCGCGGCGAAGCCGGCCGCGGCGGCGATCCGGAAAATGTTTCCCCAGTCCCGCCGAGTGGACACGAGCCCCGATTCTACGCGCAAATCTTAGGTGGGAATTTCACCGGCTGCTACCATGACGGGGTGGCACGGTCGCGCATCCGGGTCTGGCTGATCATCTTCTTCATCCCCATCGTGGCGGTGCTCGGGGGCCTCGGCTATCTCGCGTGGCGGCAGAGCGTACCCGCGGTGCGCGTGGAGTTCCAGCCGACGCCCAGGTTCATCGGCGCCCGCACCCCGGTCACCCTGGACCTGCGCGCGACCCGCGGCGGCGTCCAGGCCGTCGACGTGCGTCTGATGCAGGGCGGGACCCGCGTCAACGTCGCGCAGCAGACCTTCTCCGGTCCGCCCAGCAACGAGCAGCGCGTGCAGCTGATCATCGCGGGCGGCACGCTGGGCCTGCGCGAGGGCGCGGCCGCCCTGGAGGTGCGAGCGCGCGACGGCTTCTGGCGCCCCATCCGCGTGGACGACCGGATCATCGCGAGCGTGCCGATCACGCTCGACTTCACGCCGCCGACCCTCGAGGTTCTCGCCTCCACCCGCTATCTCTCGCGCGGCGGGGGCGGGCTGGTGGCGATGCGGGCGAAGGGCGCCGCGCGCGTGGGCGTCGCGGTGGGCGACCTCTTCTTCCCCGCCTTCCCGGCCGGCGCGCCCGACTCGGGACTGCACGCCGCCCTCTACGCCCTGCCCTGGAACCTCGCCCCCAACTCGCCGATGACGGTCTCCGCCCAGGACGAGGCGGGCAACGCGGTGTCACGCGCGCTCGCCGTCGAGATCCGCCCCCGCAAGTTCCCGACGGACACCATCGAGATCAGCGAGCAGTTCCTCGCCAGCAAGATGCCGGAGCTCCTCCCCGAGCGCGGGCAGATCCCGCCCGATCAGCTGCTCGCCGCCTTTCTCACCGTCAATCGCGACAAGCGGAAGGAAGCCGAGGAGACGAAGCGGAAGCTCGCGCAGAAGAGCCGGCCCGCTCCCCTCTTCGAGGGCGCGTTCATCCAGCCGCGCAATACCAAGGTGTTCTCGAACTTCGCGGAGACCCGCACCTACCGCTATCAGGGCAAGGCCGTCGACAGCCAGGTGCACCTGGGTTACGACCTCGCGTCGCTGAAGACGAGCCCGGTCCCCGCGGCGAACTCGGGGGTGGTGGTCTGGGCCGCGCCGCTCACCATCTACGGCAACGCGGTGGTAGTGGATCACGGCTGGGGATTGCAGACCCTCTACGGCCACCTGTCGACCCTCGAGGTGAAGGACGGTGACCAGGTGAAGAAGGGCCAGGAGCTCGGCCGGAGCGGCGCCACCGGCCTGGCCCTCGGCGATCACCTCCACTTCGAGGTGCTCATCCAGGGTATCTCGGTGACGCCGGTGGAGTGGTGGGACGGCAAGTGGATCCGCGACCACGTGGGCCGCCCGCTCCGCGAGGCCAACATCCCCCTGCTGCAATCCGACCAGCCGGCCGCGGGGACCGACGAGGAGCGCCCGGCCACCTCGCCGTCGCCCCGTCGCCGACCCCGCCCCCGCTAGTTCGCCCGCTCCCCTACCCCCACATCGCCCGCAGCAGCTCCCGCGGCGGCACGAAGTCCCCGATCACACCCATCAGCATCGACAGCAGCGCCGGGCGCCGCTGCAGGACGTGGGCGGCAAGGTTGGCCGGGCGCCGTCGCGCGATGATGACCTGCAGCGCCCGGGTCACGCGCGCCTTGTCCCGAAACGCCTCCCGCCGCCCCCGCGAGTACGGAGCCAGCGCGGCGGCGGAGAGATCGCCCGCGGAGAGCGCGGCGTGCGCCACCTCCGCCAGCATCTCGGCCGACCGCAGCGCGGTGTAGAGCCCCTCGCCGGTGAACGGGTCGTAGAAGCCGGCCGCGTCGCCGGCCAGCATCACGCCGGCCACGCGCGGCTCGGCCACGCGATACGCGAGCGGCCCCATCGCCATCAGCGGGCCCTCGGGCCGCATGCCGTGGATCCGCGCCGGCACCCGCCGCAGCTGCTTGAGCCGCGCCGCGAAGAAGGTCTCCAGCCGGCCGCTGAACGGCCGCGCGTGGGCGAGCGGCACCACGAGGCCGAGATTGACGATGCCGGGCGCCACCGGATTCAAGATGCAGTAGTCGGGCGGGTCCACGTGGATCTCCCCCCGGCCGCCGAGGTCCTCGATGCCGCTCACGTGCCGGATGAGCGCCAGCCGCTTCAGCCGGTGAGGCCGAATCAGCCCGAGCGCGTGGGCCACCACCGACGCGCGCCCGTCGGCCCCGACCACGAGCCGGCCGCGGACGTCGACGGGCGATCCATCCGGCGCCTCCGCGTGCACGCCGGCCACCGCCGAGCCCTCGCGCATCAGGCCGGTCACGCGATGGCGCTCGCGCACGTCCACCGGCAGGGCCCGCGCCCGCTCGAGCAGCACGCGGTCGAAGATCTCCCGCCGGATCGCCAGCGCGTGGTCGCGATAGCCGCGCCATCGCCCGCCGGTCGGATACGTGCCGTCGAGCACGGTGCCGTCGGGAGCGACGATGCGCATGCCGTGGAGCGGCTGCGCGCCCGCCGCATCCACCGCCTTCAGCGCGCCGAGCCGATCGAGCACGCGCGCCCCCTCCGGCGAGAGGTACTCGCCGCAGATCTTCGGACGCGGGAAGGCCGCCTTGTCGAGCAGCGTGACCGACCAGCCGCGCTCGGCGAGCAGGATCGCGGCGGCGGAGCCGGCCGGCCCCGCGCCCACCACCACCACGTCGGCGCGGGCGGCGGTCACCGCCGCTCCCGCACCGCGCAGAGCCGCAGATACGGCCAGTGGTACACCACCGAGGCGTCGAGCAATCCCGCCTTCTCGCACAGCGCGGTCACCTCGGGCGGCGTGTACGAGCGCAGCACCGAGAGCGGTCCGTCGTGGCGCGAGATCGCGCTGCGCGTGACGAAGCGGGTGATCAGCCATACCACCGCGTGGGCGAGCCGGGTCCGCACCAGGTCGTTGACCACGAACCCCACCCGCGCGGCCGCGTCCATCTCGGCCAGGTAGCGCACCGCCGCGTCGGGCTCCAGGTGGTGCAGCGTCATGGCGGAGATGGTGAGGTCCACCGCGCCCGGGCGGATCGGCAGCGCGAGCGCGTCGCCCCGCACGAAGGTGATCTCCGGATACGTCCGGCTCGCCTCCGCGGCGATCCGCAGCGTGGCCGGGTCGCGATCGAGGGCGAACACCCGCACGCGCCGGCCGGCCCGCCGGGCCCACCGCACCACCGCGCGGGGAATGTCGGCCCCGCCGGTGCCCACGTCCAGCACCGTGACGACGCGATCGGCGGGGAGCACGGAGACCATCCGCTTGACGTGGATCATCGTGACCATGCGCCCGAAGAACCAGCCGTTGACGCGCGCGATGTCCGTCATGCAGCACGCGAGATCCGCGAACGGCACGGGAGGGCCGTCGATGATCTCCAGCGCGCCCGCGGCGCGGGCGAGGGGCGGAAGGAACGGCATGCTACCAGCGCAGCAGGGCGCCCTCGGCGGCGAAGCCGGGGCCGAGGGCGATCATGAGGCCCCAGTCGCCCGGCGCCGGCTCGTGCGATCGCAGCAGATCGTCGAGCACGAACACCACGGTGGCGGACGACATGTTGCCGAACTGCTGGAGCACGGATCGGGAGTGCGCCAGCCGAGAGTCGTCCAGCTCCATCACCCGGCCCACCTGCTCGATGACGCGACGGCCCGCGGAGTGCAGCACGAAATGCGCGATGTCCTCCTTCTTGAGCCCGTGGCTCGCCATCAGGAGGTCGGCCATCTCCTTCATCATGCCCGCCCCGATGCGGCGCACGTCCTTGGAGAGCACCACCCGCGGGCGGCCGCCCGGATACTCGAAGCCCATCGCGCCCAGGTGCTCGGAGCGGAACAGCGTGCGGTGCTCCACGATCTCGGGCCCGGCCCCGTCCCGGCCGATGGCGATGGCGCCCGCGCCGTCCGCGAAGATGGCGTGCGCGACCGCGCTCTCCAGCCGGTCGTCGAGGAAGTAGGCGGCCGAGCAGATCTCGACCGCGACCATCACCGCGCGGTGATCGGGGAACGCGCGCAGGTGATTGGACACCTGCTGCATCGCCACCATCGCGCTCGCGCAGCCGGTGTCGCCCACGTGCACCCGCTGGATCGTGGGCTTGAGCCCCAGCTCGTTGATGATCTGCGCGTCGAGGCTCGGGCACACCCGCCCGGTGCAGGTCGTGGTGGCGATGAAGTCCACGTCCTCGCGCCGCCAGCCCGCCCGCTCGATGGCCCGCGCCACCGCCTGCTGGCCCACCGCGACCGCCCCCCGGCGCCAGCGGTCGTTGAGCTGGTCCACGCTCTCGTCGGGCGTGAACGTCTCCGGGTCCATGTAGAGGTGGCGCGTCTCGATGAGGCTGTTGCTGAAGAATCCCATGCGCCGCGGATCGTCGTAACCCGACATGCGCAGCACGGTGGCCTGGTCGTATTGCCAGGGCGGAGTGGCGGTCGCGACCGCCTCGATCCTGGGCCGGGCCATGATGGCGCAGGCTACACCGCGCCTCCGGCCTTGTCCACCGCCCACTTGTCTTGCGTGCACGACGAGCGCACTATCGTGCCTCGCAGCCAATTCCTTCCGACCAAGGAGCCCCGGATGCCGCTCTTCTCGTTCGAAGGCAAGTCGCCGCGCGTGCACCCGACCGCGTTCATCGCGCCCACCGCCAACCTGATCGGCGACGTCACGGTGGAGGAGAACGCCTCCGTCTGGTACAACACCGTGCTGCGCGCCGACTTCAATCCGATCGTGATCCGCCGGGGCGCCAACGTGCAGGATTGCGCGGTCGTCCACGTGACGCCGGCCGGCGGCGTCGAGATCGGCCCCGGCGCCACCGTGGGCCATCTGTGCCTCGTGCACGCGGCCACCGTCGGCGAGGAGGCGCTGATCGGCAACTCCTCCACCCTGCTCGACGGCGTGAAGGTCGGCGTGCGCGCGATGGTGGCCGCCGGCTCGCTGGTCACGCCGGGCACCGAGATCCCCGACGGCGTGCTCGCAATGGGCGCGCCGTGCAAGGTGAAGGGGCCACTGGCCGGCACCGCGGCCGAGCGCTGGGTGCAGGTCAACCCGAGCGGCTATCAGGCCCTCGCCCAGCGTCACCGCACGGGAGTGCAGCCCGCGTGACCGCCGCGCCGTCCCGCCACATCCTGGTCACCGGGTTCGATCCCTTCGACGGCGACGCGGTCAACCCGTCGGGCGAGGTGGCCAAGCGGCTGGACGGCCGCGTGATCGGCGACCGCCTGGTGCGAAGCGCCATGCTCCCCGTCCAGCACGAGGCCGCGCGCGCGGTGGTCACGCCGCTGCTCGACGCGGCCGGTCTGCTCGGAGTGGTGCACCTGGGACTCGCGGGCGGCCGCGCGCGCATCTCGCTGGAGCGGGTGGCGGTCAACGTGATGGACTACTCGCGGCCGGACGCGCACGGCCAGGTGCTGTGCGACGTGGCCTGCGCCGACGACGGCCCCGCCGGGTACTTCAGCACGCTGCCCCTGCGCGAGATGCTGGCCGCGCTGACCGCGGAGGGCATCCCCGCCGCGATCTCGAATACCGCGGGCACCTACCTCTGCAATCACGTCCTCTACGCGACGCTGCACCACCTGGCCGCCCGCGAGCTCTCGCGACCCGCCGGGTTCATCCACCTGCCGTTCCTGCCCTCGATGGTGGCCGCGCACGACCGGGACGAGCCGAGCATGGATCTCTCCACGATGATCCGGGCCGTGGAGGTGGTGCTGCCGCTGGTTGGCGCGCACTGATCGCTTGACAGGATGCCGCGCGAGCCCTCGTCGCGCGAATCCAAGGTCGTTGAATCGCCCTTCCTGCGTGTCTCTTTGCCTCCTGGCGTTCACTTCACGGTCGGCTTCGAAAAAATCGCACGTGGCGCCATCACTTCCCGCGGCGCCGGCATGGCACGGTGAGCGGTTGGACCTGGCCTATACGCTGGACGTGCTCTACCCGCGAAGACCTACTTCGGACTGAGCGTCGCGTTCACCTGGCGGCCGTCCGAGAGCGTCGCGTCGCCCTTCAGGACGCGGCGGTTGCCGCTCTGGTACAGCGTGTAGACGATGGATCCGCGCGCGCCCTTGCCCTGCATCTTGCCGTCGGCGAGCGTCAAGGGGCCGCCCCCTTCGAACACACCGATCGTCCGGGCGATCCCGAAGTCGAAGCGCCCTTCCGGAGTGATGGTCATCTCGGCCCAGTCGTCACGAGAGGTGATCCCGGTCACCGGCCCGGCCCACTTGCCGGCCACCATCTTGAAGTCGGTGATGGGCACCGGCTGCATGCCGACCGTCGAGCCCTGGGTGGCGCACCCGGCCAGCGCGAGCACGGCCACGACCAGCAGCACCAGCGCGTGCGACGTCTTGAGCATCTCGATCTCCCCCCGAATGGTGTCCGGCCTTCCGCGTAGCGAAGACCCGCGACGCCGACTATAGGCGACGGCCGCGCATCCCCGCAAGGGGCCGGGCGGTCCGCGCGCCCGTTGCCGCTCCGTCCCCCGCACGCTACACTCCGCCTCGTCACGGAGGACGCGCACTCGTCATGGACATCGCGATCGTCGGCGGCGGCATCGGCGGGCTCACCCTGGCGCTCGCGCTCCATCAGCGCGGCCTCGCCTGCCGGGTGTACGAGAGCGCTCCCGAGGTGCGGGAGCTGGGCGTCGGCATCACACTCCTGCCACACGCCATGCGGGTGCTGACCGCGCTCGGGCTCGGCGAGTCGCTGGCGAGCCAGGGCATCGAGAATCGCGAGAGCTGCTTCTTCAACCGTTTCGGCCAGCTCATCTATTCCGAGCCGCGCGGCCGGATCGCCGGCTATCCGGTCCCCGAGGTCGGCATCCATCGAGGGCGGGTGCACTTGACCCTCTGGCGCGCGGCGGTCGAGCGCCTCGGCGCGGAGCGCCTCGTCAGCGATCACCACTGCGTCGGCCTCGAGCAGAGCGGCGGGCGCGTGACGCTGCGATTCCGCTCCACGCAGACCGGCGCGGCGCGCGAGCCCATCACCGCCGACGTGGTCGTCGCCTGCGACGGCGTGAACTCGGCGGTGCGCCGGCAGTTCTATCCGGACGATCCGCTCTGCTTCGGCGGCATCAACACCTGGCGCGGCGTCACGCGGGCCAAGCCGTTCCTGACCGGGCGCAGCTACGTGCGGGTGGGCTCGATCCAGCGCGGCAACCTGGTCATCTACCCGATCGCCGACGACGTGGACGGCGACGGCCGGCAGCTCATCAACTGGACGTCCCAGGTCGCCCAGCCCGGCTACGAGCGCAACGACTGGAACAAGCCGGGCCGGCTCGAGGACTTCCTCCCGATCTACGCGGGCTGGACGTTCGACTGGCTCGACATCCCCGACCTGCTCCGCCGCTCGGACGTCATCTTCGAGTACCCGATGGTGGATCGCGATCCCATCGATCGCTGGACCTTCGGCCGCGTCACCCTGCTGGGCGACGCCGCGCACCCGATGTACCCGCGTGGCTCCAACGGCGCGGCGCAGGCCATTCTCGACGCGCGCGCCCTCGCCGACCGTCTGGCTGCCGGCGGCGACCCGGCCGCCGCGCTCGCCGCCTACGAGGCCGCGCGCTCGGGTCCGACCGCGCGCGTCGTCCGCACCAACCGCGAGCAGCCGCCCGACTACCTCATCCGCCGCGTGGAGGAGCTGGTCGGCGACGCGCCGTTCGACGACCTCGACCGCTACATCTCGCGTGCCGAGCTTCGGGGCTTCTCCGAGGAGTACAAGCGGGTCACCGGCTTCACCCGGGACGACGTGACCGAGCCGGAGCGACCCGCTTGATCACCCGCTTCTCGACCCTGTACGTCGGCCACATCGAGCTGGAGCGGTGCGGGCTCGACGGCACGCCCGCCGACGACCGCCGGTATCCCAACGAGCGCCTCGCCGAGGCCTTCGACACCGCCGCCGCGCTCGCCCGGGCCGCCGACACCCTCGGATACGAGACGCTCTGGCTGGCCGAGCATCATTTCCAGCACGAGGGCTTCGAATGCATCCCGAGCATCCCCATGCTCGCGGTGGATTTGGCCCATCGCACGCGGCGCGTGAAGATCGGCTGCGCCTTCAACGTGGTGCCCACGTGGCACCCGCTCCGTCTCGCCGAGGACTACGCGGTCGCCGACATCCTCACCAACGGTCGCGTGGTCTTCGGCGTCGGCCGTGGCTATCACAGTCGAGAAGTCGAGACGTTCGGCAACCCGATGCTGGACGCCGAGGCCAACCGCGAGCTCTTCGAGGAGCAGGTGGAGGTCATCCTGAAGGCGTTCCGCGAGGACTCCTTCTCGCACCGCGGGAAGCGCTACACGATCCCGCCCGACGTGCCCTATCGCGGCTACGCGCTGAAGGAGATCACCCTCGTGCCGCGTCCGCTCCGCCGGCCGGTGGAGGTCTGGCAGCCGATCGTGAGCGGCGGGGCGCGCGGCCTCGAGTTCATGGCCCGCCACCGCATCAAGGGGATCATCTCCGCCACCGCGGAAGAGCTGGTCCAGCGCTGGGCGCGCGAGTACCAGGAGACGGCGCGCCGCCACGGGCGCGACCTCGCGCTCGGCGAGGACCTGATCCTCGGCTTCCGCATGTGCATCGACGACACGGTGGAGGCCGCCATCGAGCGCGCGCGCCCCTACTTCGAGGAGCACGCCAAGGTGATGGCACCGCTCGGCATGCTGCGCTACAGCGAGGAGCACGTCCGCGCGGTGGCGGCCCGCCGGCCCCAATCGCCGACCTCGGCCACCCTCGAGAACGGGGTCGGCAACCGCTCGTGGCTGTGCGGGCCGTCCGCCGACATCGTCGCGTACCTGAAGGAGATCGAGCGCCGCTATCCCGGGCTCGACCACGTCATGATCGGCTGGGCCATCGGCACCCCGCGCGATCTCATGATCGAGCAGCTCGCCCGCTTCGCGCGCGAGGTCATGCCCGCCTTCCGCCCTCGCGCCTGACCGCTGAGTCATCGGTGGACGATCTCGTCATCCGCGGCGGCATGATCCTGGACGGCACCGGGGTGGCGCCGGTCCCGGGCGATCTCGCGGTGCGCGACGGCCGGATCGCGTCGATCACGACGCGACACTCGGGACCGGCCCGCCGCGTGATCGACGCGACGGCGCAAGTGGTCGCGCCCGGGTTCATCGACATCAAGACGCATTCCGACTTCACGCTGCCTTACGCCCCGCGAGCGGAGAGCAAGATCCTGCAGGGCGTAACCACCGACGTGGTCGGCCACTGCGGGTTCTCGCTGGCGCCGGTCACCCCGGGCCGAGCCGGTCTGCTCCAGGAATACCTCGCCGGGTTCGCCCCGTGGATCGAGACGCGGGAGACCACCTTCGCCGAGTACATGGACACCTTCCCGCCGACCGCGATCAACACGATCATGCAGGTCGGTCACAACACGCTCCGGCTGATGACGGTGGGCATGGACGATCGCGCGCCCACCGACGGCGAGATGGCCCTCATGCAGCGGCTCCTGGCCGAGGGCCTGGCCGCGGGCGCGCGGGGGCTCTCCTCCGGCCTCTTCACCGCGCCCGGCTCTTTCGCCAAGCCGGACGAAGTGCTCCGCCTGCTCGGCGTGGTCAAGCAACATCGCGGAGCCTACGCCACCCACCTGCGCAGCGAGTCGGACGGGATCTTCGAGGCGGTCCGGGAGGCGATCGACGCGTCGGAGACCTCAGGAGTAGACGTCCAAATCGCCCATCTGAAGCTGTCCGGACTCGACAATCGCGGTCGGGCCCCGCGGCTGCTCGCCGAGATCGACGCCGCGCGCCGTCGCGGGGTCCGCGTCGTCTGCGACGCCTACCCGTACACGTGCGCCGCGAATCCGCTGCGGAACCTCCTGCCGCTCTGGGTTCAGGCGGGCGGCCTTCCGGCGATGCTCGGCCGGCTTCGTGATCCGGCCGTGCGTCGGCGTCTCGCCCGCGAGATCGACCAGCGCGGGCTCACGAGCTTCGGGCGGATCGCCTCGTGGGACGCGGTGAGCGTCAGCACGTCGCGGACGCGCTCCGGAGACGCCGGCCGCAGCATCGCCGCACTCGCACGTGACGCCGGGATGGAGCCGATCGATCTGGTGTGCAATCTCCTCGAGGCGGACGCGGGCGCAACCTTCGTGGTCGTCTGCTCCATCGACGAGGCCGACGTGCAGTCTCTTCTTCGCTCGCCGGCGGTGCTGGTCGGCTCGGACGGCCGCGCGGTCGCGCCGCAGAGCGTGGCCGGACAGGGACGGCCCCATCCGCGCTTCTACGGGACGTTCCCGCGAGTTCTTGGCCACTACGCGCGGGATCTCGGCCTGCTCTCGCTCCCCGAGGCCGTGCACAAGATGACCGGGGCATCGGCTCGCGTGCTGGGGCTCGTGGATCGTGGGCTCCTGCGTGAGGGTTACCGAGCTGACATCACGACGTTCGACCCGGCCGCGATCACCGATCGCGCCACCTACGAGGACCCGCATCGCTACCCGGACGGGATCGGGAGCGTCGTGGTGAACGGAATCGTCGTCGTCGATTCGGGTGAGCACACCGGCGCCCTGCCGGGACGCGTGCTCCGGCGCGGGCCAGCGGGAATCAGCTGACGCGAGAGGCCGTCAGAGTTGCCCGCGGAGGACGCTCGACGTGGGCGAAGTGGCTCAGGAGCAGCCACGTCGGAAACGCGCGGACGAGCTCGCGGGGCCCCTCCATCCGGAGACCGCCCTCCCGCACCGCCTGGGCGAACGGGAGCGCGCCGGTCCAGACCCGGGCCATCGCGCCCGCGTCCGCGGAGACCACCAGATCCACGTCGTAGCCGGGATCCTTCAGGCACACGTCCGACCCGCCGCGCTGGAGGATCAGCCAGGAGGTCCGGAAGGACCGGCACCGCGACGGGAACGCGCGGAAGTCGAACCGCACGACGACCCGATGCCGAGGCAGACGCGGAAAGTCGATCCGCCGCCGCACGTTCCACATGAGCAGCATGAGATCCAGGTTCTCGGGATCGAACTGCGTCGTGGCCCACCGCTGGCCCCATTCGCCGAGCCGCTCCAGGACCCCGCGCAATTCCTCGGCCGCGGGAGTCGGGAGGTACTCGCGTCCGCGCCCGCGGGCCAGCGGCCGGCTGGTGATGACGCCGGCGTCCTCCAGCTCGCGCAGGCGCTGGCCGAGCAAGGTGCGCGAGATCAGCGGCATGCCTTGCCGGATCTCGTTGAACCGCCGGCCGCCGGCCAGCAGCTCCCGGAGGATCAGCGGCGTCCAGCGCTCGGCGAAGGTCTCGCACGCCATGGCGATCGGGCAGAACTGGCCGTAACCCTTCATGCTGCTCCGACTCTAGGCGCGCGGCCGGGGCGCCGGCAAGTCCATTTTTTGGTCTTGGACGGCCCCCCGCTCCCCTGCCATCCTGAGCACGTCGGGGGCCCGGATCCTCGGACCGACGGAGGTGAACGATGAGCACGCAGGCCCTACCCAACGCTGACCGGGCGCGGTTCGATCAGGGCGCGATCGCGCGCGATCTGGGACCGCGCTTCGCCGCCCGCGCCGCCGCCCACGATGCCACGGATGGCTTCGTCGCCGACAACTACCGCGATCTCCGCGAGCGCCGGGTGTTCTCGGCGGGCGTGCCCGCCGAGCTGGGCGGCGGCGGCGCCTCCCACGCCGAGCTGTGCGAGATGGTGCGCGCGCTCGGGCAGTGCTGCGGATCGACCGCGCTCGCCCTGGCCATGCACACGCACCAGGTCGCGATCGCGGCCTGGCGCTGGCGCCACGAGGGCGGCGTCATGGAGCCGCTGCTCCGACGGATCGCCGCGCAGCAGACGATCCTGGTGACCAGCGGCGGCTCCGACTGGATCGCCGGCTCCGGACGCGCGGAGCCGGTGGACGGTGGCTACCGCATCAGCGGCCGCAAGGTCTTCTCGAGCGGAGCCCCGGCGGGAGACCTCTTCATGACGATGGCGATCCACGACGACCCGGAGCGCGGTCCGACGGTGCTGCACGTCGCGATTCCCTTCGACGCGCCGGGCCTCGCCATCCAGGAGACGTGGCGGACGCTCGGCATGCGTGGCACCGGCTCCCACGATATCGTGCTGGACGGCGTCTTCGTCCCCGAGAGCGCGGTCGGCCTCCGGCGGCCGCCCGGACGGTGGACCCCCGCGTGGCACGTGGTCGCCATGCATGCGCTGCCGCTGATCTACGCGGTCTACGTCGGCGTGGCCGAGGCCGCCCACCCCCTCGCCCTGCGCGCCGCGGCGCCCCGACGCCACGACGCCGCCGTGCAGGAGCTGGCCGGCCGCATGGAGAACGAGCTGGCCGTCGCGCGGATGGCGTTGCGCCAGATGGTCGACGCGGCGGCGCGCGACCGCCCGGGCACCGAGACCACCAACGAGGTGATGATCGGACGGGCGGTGGCGGGCCGCGCCGCGATCGGGACCGTCGAGGCCGCGATGGAGCTGGCCTCGGGCGCGGGCTTCTACCGCGACCTGGGGCTCGAGCGGCTCTTCCGCGACGTCCAGGGCGCCCGCTATCACGCGCTACGCGGGAGCGCCCAGCTCACCTACGCGGGACGCGTGGCCCTCGGCCTGGACGTGAACCCTCTCCCCTCCGGGGAAAGGCCAGGGTGAAGGGCAGGGGCGCGGGGCCTACGCGAACACGAACCCCGGGTATCCCCGCGCCGCCACCTCGTCGCACCGCTCGCGGTACTTCGGCGCCCCGCCCGCGTAGACGATGAACGTGCGCTTGTCCTTGCCGGCCACGTTGGAGTTGATGCCCATCATCCACGAGTCGACCTGGGTGAAGAGCATGCGGCGCCCGGTGTCGTGCACGTGCTGGGTCCACTCGCGCTCGGCCTCGGGGGTGGACTCGACGCGGGCGTAGCCCCGCTCGCGCATGTGGGCGATGAGGGCGGTCACCCAGTCCACGTTCTGCTCGATGCAGCGCGGGATGTTGCAGAAGGTCGCCGCGTTGTGCGGGCCGACCAGGGTGAACAGGTTGGGGAAGCCCACGATCTGCAGGCCCAGATAGGTGCGCGGGCCCGCGGCCCACTTCTCGCGGAGCCGCTGCCCGCCCACGCCGCGGATGTCGATGCGATCGAACGACCCGGTGACGGCGTCGAACCCGGTGGCGTAGATGATCATGTCGAACTCGCGCTCGCCGTCGCCGGTCTCGATACCGGCGGGGGTGATGCGCCGGATCGGCGTCTCCCGAATGTCCACCAGCCGCACGTTCGGCTGGTTGTAGACCTCGTAGTAGCCGCTCTCCAGCGGCACGCGGCGGGTGCCGAAGCCGTGGTTGGTCGGGATCAGCTTCTCGGCCACCTCGGGGTCGCGCACTCGCGAGCGGATCTTCCGCCGCATGAACTCGGTGATGGTGGCGTTGGCCTCCTGGTTGATCAGCACGTCGCGGAAGTTGCCCATCCAGATGCCGAAGCCCGGCGCGCGGTAGAGCTTCTCGAAGAAGGCCTCGCGCTCCTCGGCGCTCACCTCGAGCGCGTTGCGCGGGTCGGCCTGGTGGATGAAGCAGCCGAACGAGTCGCGGCACCGCGCGAAGATCTCGGGATAGGTCGCCTTGATGCGCGCCTGGGTCGCCGCGTCGATCCGGCTGTTGTGCAGGGGGGCGCACCAGTTCGGCGTGCGCTGGAACACGGTGAGATGGCCGACCGTCTTGGCGATCTCGGTGATGGCCTGCACCGCGGTGGCCCCGGTACCGATCACCGCCACGCGCTTGTTCGCGAAGCTCACCGGCTCGTGGGGCCAGCGGCCGGTGTGATAGGCCTCGCCGCCGAAGCTCTCCAGTCCGGGGATGGTGGGCATGGTCGGCGCGGACAGGGGCCCGATCGCGGTGATCAGGAAGCGTGCCCGCGCCCGGCGGCCGTCCTCGCTCTCGATCTCCCACTGCCCGGCCGCCTCGTCGTACGTCGCGGCCTTGACCCGGCAGTTGAACTCGATGTCACGGCGGAGGTCGAGCTTGTCGGCCACGAAGTTGCAGTAGCGCAGCGTCTCCGGCTGCGCCGCGAAGTGCTCGCTCCACTCCCACTCGCGCAGGATCTCCTCGGAGAAGGAGTAGCCGTAGGTCCAGCTCTCGGAGTCGAAGCGGGCGCCGGGGTAGCGGTTCCAGTACCACGTGCCGCCCACGCCCGAGCCGGCCTCGAACACCCGCGCCCGCAGGCCGAGCCCGCGCAGCCGGTGCAGCTGGTACATGCCGGAGATCCCGGCGCCGATCACGAGGACGTCGTCGGTCATCGCCGAGAGCATAGCAGACGCGGCGGTCAGTACTCCGAGAGCAGGCGGTCCACCATGGCCTTGGCCGAGCTCCAGTCGTAGGAGCGGAACATGCGGCGGTTCACCACCGGCTGCGCGGCCGAGTAGAACATCTCGTACTGCAGCTGGCGACCTCCGTACTCGGTGCCGACAAAGTCCCAGATCAGCTTCAGCAGCTTCACCCTCTCGCGCGCGTCGGCCGCGGTGGACTTGTAGTACCGCTCGGTGGGCTCGCGGCTCTCCGGCGACCGGAACGCGGCCTCCGACGACGGCAGGTTCTGGAAGGCGCCCCCGGCCAGCTCGCGCATCGTCCGGTACATGTCCACGATGAGCCGTCGCTGCAGGCTCATGCCCGCGTAGATGTACTGCGGATGCGGGCGCGCGTAGCCCTCGCTGACGAGCGGACGGCGCTCGGCCGCCTGCACCAGCGCGTCGAACGCGGCGCAGAAGGTGGCGATGTCGCCGCCCAGGACGGCCTGCGTGCCCGCGTCCCCCTCCCCGCGCCCGACCTCGACCAGCTTCATGGCGAGCCCGGCCAGGAATTCGAGCTTCACCCCGAAGCGCACCAGCGACTGGAAGTTCGCGGTCACGTGGGCGGGCGATTCGTGGAACTGGGCGGTCACCCGCTCGACGCTCTTGTACACGAACACGTGCTCCCACGGCACCGCCACGTCGTCGAACACCACGGTGGTGTCGACCTCGTCGAAGCGCGAAGAGAGCGGGTAGTCGTACACGCTGGTCGCCAGAGTGGCGTAGGGCCGGCGGGGCAGCAGGCGCAGGCCCTCCGCGTTCACCGGCACCACCACCGAGATCGCGTAGTCGACGTCGCCCGCGGTGAGCGGCGTGATGTAGCTCACGAACAGCCAGTCGGCCATCGTCACCGACGTGGCGATCGAGTGCGCGCCGCGAATGACGATGCCCGCGTCGGTCTCCTTCACCACGCCCGGGTGCAGGAAGGGCTCGGGATGCTGATGGGCGGGCGTGACGCGGTCGATCTGGGGCGGCACGATGGCGTAGGCCAGGTAGAGGTCCTCGTCGCGCGCCCGCTCGTAGAAGCGGACGACGTGGTCGCCGAACTGCCGCCCCCCGCGATCGAACAGTTGCCGCCAGCCCGCGAAGCCGGTGAGCACCGAGGCCACGTGGTCGGGGGTGCGCCCCATGAGCCCGTACGAGCCCTCGGCCCAGAAGCGGTGGACGGCGCGCCGGCGCCCGAGGTCCTCCGCGGACCGCGGGATCAGCCACATCGCGCCGATGCGCCGGCCGCTGGCCGGATCCACGCAGGTGGTGACGTCGGGCGCCTCGGCCGCCGCGTCGTAGCGCTCCGCGATGCGCCGGGTCGATTCGGCGAAGGCGGGATGACGGGTCACGTCGCCGACGCGCTGGCCGTCCAGGACCACGACGCGCCCGTCGCGGAGGCTCGCCAGATAGTCGGCGCCGCGCCGCATGGCCGGACTCTCGCACACCGCCGCGGCGAGGCGCAAGCGGGGCGCGGTATGATCGCGCGCGGGAGGGCTGCGCACTCGTGTCCACCGCCGCGAATTCCGGATCCTCGAGCGTGTTCGGCGCGCCCATGCCGCGCAAGGAGGACGCGCGGCTCGTCACCGGCCACGGCCGCTACGCGAGCGACGTCGAGCGGCCGCGCATGCTCCACGTCGCCTTCGTGCGCAGCCTGCACGCGCACGCGCGGATCCGCAGCGTCGACACCGCCGCCGCTGCGGCGGCACCCGGCGTGGTAGCGGTGGCCACCGGCGCCGACGCGGACTTCGCCCCGCACCGCATGCGCGCCCGCTCTGCGCTACCGACCTACGTCGAGACCGAGCAGCCGATCCTGGCCGTCGCGAAGGCTCGGTTCGCGGGCGAGGCGCTGGCCGCGGTGGTGGCCCGCGATCGCTACGCGGCCGAGGACGGCGCCGGGCTCGTGCGGATCGACTACGCGCCGCTGCCCGCGGTGGTCGACGCGGTCGCCGCCCGCGGCCACCAGGCGGTGGTCCACGAGGCGGCACCCGACAACGTGCTGCTCTCGCGCCGGTTCGAGGGCGGCGACGTGGAGGCCGCGCTGGCCGCCTCCGCGGTGGTGGTGGAGCGCGACTTCCGCACCAACCGTCAGACCGCGGCCCCGCTCGAGGGACGCGGCGGCGTCGCCGACTGGAACGCGGCCGAGGGCAAGCTCACCCTCTGGTCCAGCACCCAGGTGCCGCATCTGGTCCGCCACGGCCTGGCCGGCCTGCTCGGCCTCGCCGAGAGCCGAATCCGCGTCGTGGCCAAGGACGTGGGCGGCGGCTTCGGCATGAAGGCCGTCCTCTATCCCGAGGAGGTCGCGCTCTGCCTCCTCGCGATGCGCCTCCACCGGCCGGTCAAGTGGGTGGAGGCGCGCCGCGAGGGGCTGCTGGCCGCGGCGCACGCGCGCGACCACCATTACGCGGTGCGCGCCGGCTTCGATCGCGCCGGCGTGCTGCTGGCCATGGACGTGCGCGCGGCCTGCAACGCGGGCGCCTATTCCGTGTACCCGTGGACCGCGGGCATCGAGGCGCTGATGGCGGGCGGGCTCCTGACCGGCCCGTACAAGCTGCGCAACTACCGCTGCGACGTCACCGCGATGGCGACCAACACCGCCCCGGCCGGGCCCTACCGCGGCGTCGCCCGGCCCGCCACCACCTTCGTGATGGAGCGCGTGCTCGATCTCGGCGCCCGCGCCCTCGGCCTCGATCCGGTCGAGGTCCGCCGCGTCAACCTCGTGGGTCCCGCCGACCTGCCCTACACCGCGGCCACGCGCCTCGTCCACGACAGCCCGACCTATCCGGTGTGCTTCGAGCAGGCGGTCGGGGCGATCGGCTACGGGGCGTTCCGTGCCGAGCAGGCGCGCCTCCGGCGCGAGGGCCGCCACGTGGGCATCGGCTTCGCGAACTACAACGAGCTGACCGGCCTCGGTCAGGCCGCCTCCGCGGGGCCGCGCATGCCCTTTCGCACCGGCCACGAGGGTGCGACCGTCCGCGTGGATCCCTCGGGCGCGGTCACGGTCCTCGCCGGCGTGACCTCGCAGGGCCAGGGCACGGAGACGACGGTGGCGCAGATCGTCGCCTCGGAGCTGGGCGTGCCGTTCGACGCGGTCTCCGTCGTGATCGGCGACACCGACGCCACGCCCTTCGGCCTCGGCGCGTTCGCCTCGCGGCAGGCGGTGATCGGCGGCGGCGCCGCGATGCGCGCGGCGAGCGCGGTGCGCGACAAGACCGTGCGCATCGCCGCGCACCTGCTCGAGGCCGCGCCCGAGGACCTGGAGACGCACGACGGGCGCGTGGCGGTCCGGGGCGCGCCGGGACGCGCGATCGCCTTCGCCGAGGTGGCCCGGGTCGCGCACCTCGAGACCCATCGGCTGCCCGCCGACATGGAGCCGGGCCTCGAGGCCACGCGCTTCTACGATCCCATCCGCGGCACGTTCGCGGCCGGATCGCAGGCCGCGGTGGTCGAGGTGGAGGCGGAGACCGGCGTGCTGACGATCCATCGCTACGTCTGCGTCGAGGACACCGGGCGCGTCATCAACCCGCTGATCGTCGAGGGCCAGGTGCAGGGCGCGATCGCGCAGGGCATCGGCGGCGCGCTCCACGAGCTCCTGCTCTATGACGAGGACGGCCAGCTCCTCACCGGTACCTTCATGGAGTACGCGCTGCCCGTCGCGGCCACCATTCCGCCGCTCGAGCTGCACCACGTCGAGGAGCCGGCCGACAACCTGCTGCGCGTGCGCGGCGTCGGCGAGGGCGGCACGCTCGGGCCCGCCGCGGTGATCGCCAACGCGGTGGCCGATGCCCTGGCCCCGCTCGGCGTCGAGCCGAACGAGCTGCCGATCTCTCCGGGCCGGCTGTGGGCGCTGGTCCGGGGGCGCGCAAGGCCGTGAAGTCTTGCCGATCCGCCGCGCCTTCTTCTATCCTCGGGAAGACGCCATGAAGCTCCGCACCTTCCTGCTCGCGGTGGTGAGCCTGACGCTGGTGCCCCTCCTCGGCGTGGCCGGCATCGCGATCTGGTGGGCGCACCAGGACGAGCGCCGCAACCTCGAGCAGGTGCTGCTGTATCACGCCCGCTCCCTGAGCGTCGCGGTGGACCGCGAGGTCGAGACCACGCGGGCGGGCCTGATGGGGCTCTCGACCTCGGACGATCTCGACGCGAAGGACCTCGGCAAGTTCTACGAGCAGGCGCGCCTGGCCCGCGAGGCCTACCGGCGATGGCTGACGGTGGCCCTCGTGGATCCGTCGGGACGTCAGGCGCTCAATCTCATGCATCCGCTCGGCACCGCGCTGCCGAGCCTGTCGGGGCTCGAGACGTTCCAGCGCACGATCCAGGCGCGCGAGCCCCAGGTGTCCGATCTGATCGTGGATCCGACCACCGCCCGGCGGGTGATCGCGGTCACCCTGCCGTTACTGCGTGACGGCGAGATCCGGCACGTGCTGATCGCCTTCCTGACCCCGGAGAGCTTCGCGTCGGTGCTGGCCTCGGCCCAGGTCGCCGGCGGCAACGTCGCGACCATGGTCGATCGTCACGGCGTCGTGGCGGCCACGACGCGCGACGCGGGCCAATGGGTGGGCAAGCCGTCGCCCGTCCTCGTCACGCGCGTCCGCGAGCACGAGGAGGAAGTGTTCGCCGGCCCCTCGCGCGAGGGCTCCGCGGCCTACACCGCGTTCAGCCGCGGGCTGCAGTCCCGCTTCACGGTGAGCATCACCACGCCGCAGGAGCAGCTGGAGGCGCCACTGCGCCGCTCGCTGTGGCTGCTCTCGGCGGCCGCCGTCGCGGCGCTCGTGCTCTCGCTCGGCGTGGCCAACGTGGCCGGGCGCCGGTTCACCGGGCGGTTGCGCCGGCTGACCGGCGCGTTCACCGCCTTCGGCCGCGGCGAGCCCATCCCGGAGCTGCCGCAGTTCACGCTCTCGGAGCTGAGCGGCGTCAGCTCCGCTCTGCGCGACGCGATGGCGGTCCTGCAGGCGCGGGCCACCGCGCTGCAGGAATCGGAGCAGCGCTACCGCACGACCTTCGAGCGCAACCCGGCCGGGATGTGCCTGGCCCTCCAGGACGGGCGCATCGTCGACTGCAACGAGGCCTTCGCCCGCATCCTCGGCTTCGATGGCCCGGCCGAGGTGCTGGCCACGAACATCGCCCAGCTGTACGTCCAGCCCAAGGAGCGGGAGCAGCTGCTCGAGCGGGTGAAGGCGGCGGGCACCGCGGTCAACGGCGAGATCCAGATGCGCCGGCGCGACGGGCGCCTGATCTGGGTGCTGGTGAGCGTGGTGCCCAGCTCGGGCCCGCCCCGGGGCGACTTCGAGACGACCCTCGTGGACATCACGGAGCAGAAGGCGGCCGACGAGCTGCGCACCATCGCCCGGCTCGCCAATGGCGCGGCCCACGAGATCAACAACCCGCTGGCGCTGGTCGTCGGCCGCCTGGAGATGCTGCTGGACGACGGGGGCCTCGCCCCCGACCTGCGCGAGCGCATCGTCCACATCCACGCGGCAGCCGAGCGCATCCGCGAGATCGTGGTGGACATGACCCACCTCACCCGCGTGCAGCTGTACGAGCACACCGGCAGCGGGCTGCCCGAGATGATCGACATCCGCAAGTCGGCCGCCGCGTCGGGCGACCCGCCGGAACCGCCCGCGTCCTAGCCGGTCGGCGGTCCGGGCACTTCGGGACCGGGGCGGGCGGGCGTCGTACCCGAGCCGCCGCGCGATCCAGCGCGCCCGCGCGGGCAGAACGACCCGGTCGGCGCGCTGGCGCGTCCATTCCTCCGTGGCATCGTTGTTGCCGTCCGTTCTCCGTGTGGAGTCGAGCCGGTGAAGCGAACACTCGCGACGGGAGGACAGGGCGATGAATGGAACTCGGCGAGCCATCGGAGTCGGTGCGTTCATCGTGCTCGCGCTCGGGACGGCCTGGGCGCTGGAGCACAAGGCCAGCCAGCGGGAGCGCGACGCGGCGGGTCACATCGTCGCGCCGGCGGCCGTCACGCCGCGGGAGGAATCCGGCGCGGGCCAGACGACCGCGCCTGACTCGCAGCCGGAATACGACCGCTCGGACCTTCTGCTCAGCCAGGGATAGGGCGCGGACTCCAGGGCTATGGCGGCCGACACGCGCGCCATGGCCCTGGCCGCGGTCGGAATCTCAGCTGCGCTCGGAGCCGACGACCGAGACGAACGAGACGCACTCGCCGGGCGCGCCGCCCAGATTGTGCGTGAGGGCCAGCTTGCGGCCGCGCGCGACGCTGGCGATCTGCCGCTTGCCAGCCTCGCCGCGCAGCTGCAGCCACGCCTCGAAGAGCATCCGGAGCCCGGAGGCGCCGATCGGGTGGCCGAAGGACTTCAGCCCGCCGTCCGGGTTCACCGCCAGCTCGCCCTCGAGGTCGAAGGTGCCGTTCAGCACCTCCTTCCACGCGGTGCCGCGCTGCGCGAAGCCGAGGTCCTCCATCAGGACCAGCTCGGTGGGGGTGAAGCAGTCGTGCACCTCGGCCATCGCCAGCTCCGCGCGCGCGTCCTTGATGCCGGCCTGCGCGTAGGCGTCGGCGGCGGAGGCGACCACCTCGGGGAACGTGGTGTAGTCGTAGTCGGGATCGATCGGCCCGGTGGCCGGCCCCGCGATGAACGAGAGCGCCTTCACGAAGAGCGGCTTGTCGGTGTACTTGTAGGCGTCCTCGGCCCGCACGATCAGCGCGGCCGCCGAGCCGTCGGACACGCCGGAGCAGTCGAAGATGCCGAGCGCCCCCGCCACCTGGGGGGAGCACGCGATGACGTCCTTGGCGACCTCCTTGCGGAACTGGGCGCGCGGGTTCAGCGCCCCGTTCTTGTGGTTCTTCCAGGCGATGCGGGTCATCGCCTCCTTGAAGGTCGCCTCGTCCACGCCGTGCTTCTTGCAGTAGGCGGGCGCGAGCAGGCTGAAGGTCGCGGGCGCGGTGAGGCCCGCGCGCGTGCCGTCCTCGGGGGCGCCGATCGAGGGCAGGCCGGAGATGCCGGAGTCCTTCAGCTTCTCCACCCCGATGGCCATCGCCAGGTCGTAGGCGCCGGAGGCCACCGCGTAGCAGGCGTTGCGAAAGGCCTCGGAGCCGGTCGCGCAGTAGTTCTCGAGCCGGCTCACCGGCTTGTAGTCGAGCTTGAGCGGGCGCGACAGGGTGAGGCCGCTCTGGCCGGAGAACAACGTGCCGAGCCAGAACGCGTCCACCGCGTCGATCGGCACGTTGGCGGAGTTGAGCGCGTCCTGCGACGCCTCCACCAGCAAATCGCTGACGCTCTTGTCCCAGCGCTCGCCGAAGCCGGTGCAGCCCATGCCGACGATCGCCACGCGGTCCCGGATCCCATTGCTGGCCATAGGAAGCCTCCTCTCGACGACGCGTTCCTGTGCTCGGCTACCAGCGCATTGTAGCCGTACTCGATCGCCCGACGCCAGGTCTCGCGCCGGTCAGGAGCCGGGCGAGCGCAGCGCCCGCGCATTGAACACCGGCACCGGCTTGAGGAAGCCCTTGAGGGTGAGCGTGCCCACGTCCTCCAGGTCGACCACGTCCTCCAGCGCTCCCGCCACGCGGGAGGAGACGAGGACCTGGCCGCCGCGCGCCTCCCCGCACAGTCGCGCCGCCAGGTTGGTGACGGTGCCGATGGCGCCGTAGTCCCAGCGCCCCTCGAACCCGATGGCGCCGATGGTCGCGTAGCCCTGGGCGATCCCCACCCCGAGCGCCAGGTCGTGGCCGCGCTTCCGCCAGCCGATCGAGAGGTGCGCCACCCGGTCGCGCATGGCGAGGGCCATGCGGATCGCCCGCTCCGCCGGGTCGGGGACCCGCACCGGGTCGTTGAAGAAGATCATCATGCCGTCCCCGGTGAACCGCTCGAGCGTGCCCTCGTGCGCGAGGATGAGCCCGCCCATCTCCGCGTGATACTCGCGGAGGACCTCCATGACCTCTTCCGGCTCCGCGGTCTCCGCGAAGGCGGTGAAGCCGCGCAGATCGAGGAAGACCACCGTGACTTCCCGCCGATGCGTCTTCAGGGGGTCGTCGGCGCCGCCGGCCACGATGAGCTCGGCGAGCTGCGGGGAGAAGAAGCGCCGCAGCCGGCCGAGCTGCTCGAGCTGGTCCACCTGCTCGGCCACGCGGCGCTCGAGCGTCCGGTTCCACTCCGCGCGCTCCTCCGCGAGCGCCTGGACGGTGTCGTGGAGCTGTTTGATGCGCAGCATCGACTTCACCCGCGCCACCAGCGCGGGCTGATCCACGGGCTTGGTCAGGTACTCGTCGCCCCCCGCCTCGAGGCCGGCCACGATGTCCTTGGGGTCCGCCTTGGCGGTGACCATGATGATCGGGATGAACGGGATCGACGCGTCGGCCCGCAGCCGCCGGCAGACCTCGAACCCGTCGAGCTTGGGCATCATCACGTCCAGCAGGATGAGGTCGGGCTGCGCGGCCGGGACGGCGGCGAGCGCCTCCTCGCCGTCGCTCGCGGTCACGATGTCGTAGCCGTGGGCGGCCAGGCGCGCTTGCAGGATGTGAACGTTGGCGGGCGTGTCGTCCACGATCAGGATCCGCGGCGGCGTTCTCACCGGGGGCGCTCTCGTCTCACCCCAGGTAGCCGCGAATCTTGGCCAGCAGCTCGCGCGGGACGAAGGGCTTGGTGACGTAGGCGTCGCACCCGGCCTCGAACGCCTTCACGTCGTCGCCGCTCAGCGCGTAGGAGGTGACGACGATGATCGGGATGTGCCGGAGATCGGGGTTGGCCTTGATCCGGCGCGTCGCCTCGTAGCCGTCCAGGCCCGGGAGCTGGATGTCCATGAGGATGAGGTCCGGGCGCTCCTTCTCGGCCATGGCCACCCCGTCCTCCCCGGTGAGGGCCTCGATCATCTCGAAGCCCGCGCTCTGCAGGAGCAGGCGCAGGATGCGACGGTTCTCCTCGTGGTCCTCGATGGCCAGGATGCGCTTGCTCATGCCCGCTCCGCCGGCCGCTCCGCTACGAGCGGCACCGTGAAGTAGAAGGTCGATCCCTGCCCGGGCGCCGACTCCACCCAGAGGCGTCCCCCGTGCAGCTCGACGATGCGCTTCGAGATGGCGAGGCCGAGCCCGCTCCCGCCCTTCTTGCGGGTGCTGGAGCTGTCGACCTGCTGGAACTCCTCGAAGATGCGCTGCTGGTCGGCCTCCGAGATGCCGGGGCCGGTGTCCGACACCGAGACCAGGAACGACCCGTCCGCGACGCGCGCCTCGATCGACACCTGACCGGCGTCGGTGAACTTGATCGCGTTGCCGACCAGGTTCATGAGCACCTGGGTCAGCCGGCGCTCGTCGCCCCGCCCGGGCGGGAGATCGATGGGCACGATCGCCTTCAGCGCGAGCTTCTTCCCCGCCGCCAGGGACTCCACCGCGGACGCCACCGCGTGGACGACCTCCCCCATCGCATAGTCGCCCAGGGAGAGCGTGAGCTGGCCCGCCTCGATGCGCGACAGGTCCAGCACGTCGTTGATGAGACCGAGGAGGTGGTGCCCGTTGCTCTTGACCCGCTCCAGCGTGTCCCGGATCGCCTCCGGCACGTCGCCGAAGATGCCGTCCAGGATCAGGTCGGTATAGCCGAGCACCGCGTTCATCGGGGTCCGCAGCTCGTGGCTCATGTTGGCGAGGAACTGCGACTTGTGCCGGCTCGCCAGCTCGAGCTGCTGGCTCTTGTCCTGGATCTCCTGGAAGAGGCGCGCGTTCTCGACCGCCACCGCGGCCTGGGCCGCGAAGGAATGGAGCAGCTCCACGGTGTGGGCGGCGATGGGCTGGTGGGTCACACGGTTGTCGGCGAGGAGAACGCCCACCGTCCGCCCGCGCGCGATCATCGGGCTCACCAGGAAGGCCTTGAGCCGCAGGGCCGCCATCTCCGAGTAGGGGGGACGCAGCCGATATCGCTCGGGCACCGGGTGCCCGTCGTCGAACACGCGCGGCTCACCGTCCTCGTAGACCGCGGCCAGCGCCCCCGCCTCGGCGAACGGGATGGTGACCCCGACCAGCGGCCGGTAGTCGCTCTCGGTGAGCCCGGCGCCCGCGCTGACGACGAGGCCCTCGCCGTCGGGGCTGGGGGTCCAGATGTAGAGGTGGTCGAGCCCGACCACCTGGCGGGCCGCGTCGACGACTCGCGTGAGCTGCTCGGTGAGGGACAGCGGCTCCTGGAGCGCGGTGGAGAGGCGCGCGAGCTGCTCCTGGTTGCGGGAGAGCTCCTCGAGGGCCCGGCTCTTCTCGTCGATCTCGCGGAAGAGCCGGGCGTTCTGGATGGCGATGACCGACTGGGTCGCGAAGGTCTGGAGGAGGTTCACGACCGGCTCCGGAAACGCCCCCGCCGTCTTGCGCCGCACCACCAGCGCGCCGACCACGCGCTCCTCGCGCAGGAGCGGCACCGCGAGCAGCGCCCGAAATCCCGCCTTCAAGACGAACGGCAGCGGATAGCCGGACGCGTTCTCGAGGTCGGGGATCTGGACCGCGACGCGCTTCGTCGCCGCCTGGCCGACCACGGTCTCCCCGAGCCGGATGTGGGACCGGCGGAGGGCCTCGATCATCTCCTCCGCGATCCCGTGGTTCGCCCGCGGCACGAAGACCTGGGTGGCCTCGTCGAACTCGTAGATCGTGCCCGCGTCGGTCTGCGACAGCGCCACCGCGTGCGAGACGATGCTGGTGAGGACGGCCTGGAGGTCCAGGGTCCCGCTGATCGCCTGCCCCACCTCGCCCAGCTGGGTCAGCTCGGCGGTACGCTGCTGCAGCTCCTTGAACAGCCGCACGTTCTCGATCGCGATGACGGCCTGGTCCGCGAAGGTCTGCAGGAGCGTGACCTGTCGGTCGGTGAACGGCCGAGGCTCGAGCCGCCCGACCGAGATCGTCCCGATCGGCTCTCCGCCCAGCAGCATCGGCACCGCGAGGGTGCTTCGATTCTGGATGCCGATCGCGATCGACCGATCGTACTCGGGGTCCGCCATGACGTCGGGCACGTGAACGACGGTTCGATCGAGGACCGCGCGCGCGGTGGTGGTGGCCCGGCTCGGGCGGACCGGGAACAGCGCCTTGATCGCCTCGATGCCCTCCGGGCGGACGTGCTCGTAGGCGGCCAGGTGAACGAGCCGGCCGTCGTATCTACCGACCACGCTGTAGGACGCCCCGCACAGCCGGACCGCCTCGCGGGCGATGGCGTCGAACACCGGCTGCACGTCGGTCGGCGACTGGCTGAGCACCTGGAGGATCTCACTCGTCGCGGTCTGCTGCTCGAGGGTCTCGCTGAGATCCCGGTTGGCCTCGGCCAGCTCTCGCGTGCGCGCTTGCACCTTCTGCTCGAGCCCCTCGTAGGACTCCCGCAGGCTCGCCGCCATCTGGTTGAACGACGACGCGAGGCCCTCGATCTCGTCGCCGGTCCGGAGCTGGATCGGCTGATCGAGCGTGCCGGCGCCGATCCGCGTCGCGCCCTCCTGCAGCACGCGGATCGGCGCGGTCATGCGCCGGGCGAGGAGGAGGCTGGCCAGAACCGAGAGCAGCAGCCCCAGCACGAAGATGACCACGCTCCGGACGATGGGGGCCCGCAGAGGCGCGTAGGCGTCCGCGGCGGAGCGCTCCACGAAGACCAGCCACCCGAGCGAGCCGATCGGCGCGTGCGCGGACAGGATCTTGTCGACGCTGAAGCCGTTGGCGGCCACCGCCGCCTCCGCGTCGTCGGCCATCCGGGGCCGCTCGGCCCGCGCGGATCCCACGCGGGCCAGCGACGAGAGATCCTGGTCCGCGCGCAGACCCAGGGCCTCCGGGCCGGCGATCACGTGGTTGCGGGAATCCACCACGTAGGCGTAGCCGCCCGGGCCGACCTCGATCTGCGACATCATCTTCTGCACTGACCGCAGGCTCACCTCGGCCGTCGTCACCTCGATGGCGTACTTGCCGACCGGGATGGCCAGCGTCGAGTACGGCTCCGACTCGTTCTTCAGGTGGACGGGACTCCAGTAGGTCTTCCCGCTCTTCGCCTCGAGGAACTTGGGCGCCCGGGAGAAATCGTCCTGGCTGCCCACCACGTCGGGATCCAGCCGAGAGACGCGGAGCTGCTCCTTGCCGGACAGGTCCAGGTAGCTCAGCTCGCTGATGGCGGGGACGTTGCGGAGCACCCGGACGAAGTCGAGCGCGCGCTGATCGGCGAGGGCCGCCCCGAGCCCCTCCCGGAAGCCGAGCTTGGCGGGGCCCACCTGGCTGGCGTCCGGGTCGTCGGAGGCGGTCCGCGTCGTCTCCCGCACCTGCTGCTCGATCTCGCTCAGGAACTGCTGGATGCGGCCCGCCGCCGCCACCGCCTTCGCGCGCTCCTCCCGCACGATCGCTCGCTGGGTCTCGCGGTACGAGAAGTAGAGCTGGACCAGGCTCGCCGCCATCAGGACCCCGCCCACGAGGACCAGGAGCACCGCCACGTACTTGCGGAAGAGGCGCCCGGAGCGGGCGGGCTCGGTCATCGGCGGAACGCGTCCGCTCGGAGCATGATCTTCCGTGGCACGGCGAGACCGAGGAGCTCCGCGGTCTTCAGGTTCACGGCCAGATCGATCTTCTCCGCTCCCTCGACGGGCAGCTCGCTCGGCCTGGACCCCCGAAGGATCTTGGCCACCAGGGCCGCCGCCTGGACCCCCTCGGCGTAGTAGTCGGGCCCGTAGGACACGAGGCCGCCGTACCCGACCCAGAGCGCGGTTCCGAAGACGACGGGAATGCGCAAGCTCGTGGAGCGCTCGATGGCGGCCACCGCCAGGTCCGGGTTCGAGCCTTCCGGCAGGAAGACGGCGTCACCGCGCCGCACGTCGCGGAGTGCCTGCCTGAGCTCGGCCGCGTCCAGCACGCCCTTCGGCACGACCTGGAGCTGCATGCGCGCCGCCGCGTCGAGCGCCCTGACGATCATCGGCCGCGTCCCCGGATCGACGTCGTAGTAGATGAGCCACACCCGGTGCACGGCCGGAGCGAGCGTCTTCAGGACCTCCAGGCGCTTCGCCGCGAGCTCGGTCTGCAAGCTCGAGACACCCGTCACGTTGGCTCCCGGCCGGGCGAGCGCCCTGACGAGGCCCGCGGCCAGGGGATCACCCACCAGGGTGAACACGATGGGCACGCTGCGGGTCGCCTCCTTCGCGGCCCGCGTCGCCGCTCCCTGGCTGGTGAAGATCAGATCGACCCCGCTCTTCACCAGCGCCGCGGCGGCCGCCGGCATGGCGTCGAGCTTACCGGCGGTGAAGCGGATGTCGAACGTGACATCGCGCCCGTCCTCGAACCCCAGCTCGCGGAGCCCCGCCTTGAGCCCTTCCACCGTCGGATGGCTGGCCGCCCACGCCGCGTTGAGGACCCCGATCCGGAACGGACGCCGCGGCGGCTGCGGGGTCGGCTGGGCCCGAGCCGTGACCACCCAGGCGAAGGCGGCCAAGGCGGCCGCGAGCAGGAAGAGCCGGAGCGCGAGTGCCCGTCGGGTACCCGCTCTCATCCCGCGACGAATTGATGGTAGGCACCCTCGGCCACGCGGTCCCACGGTGCGAGCAGGGCCTGGAACTTCGCGTAGGAGGCGTGCACCTTGCGAGTCATCGGCGTCTTCTGCGACTCCTCCCTGACGACCTCCGCCGCGAGCTTCCGCAGATCGCGCAGCACCGGAGCGGGAAACGGCAGCACGTCCACCTTACCCTTGAACTCGGTCTTGAGCTGCTGGAGCGCGATCGCGTTCTTCGCGTGGTGCTCCGCCAGGCCGTACACCTGGCCGGCCGCCGTCGCATGGTCGAGGATCCGCCGCAGATCGATCGGGAGCGCCTCGTACGCCTTCTTGTTGAAGGCGAAGTCGAGCGTGGTGCCCGGCTCGTGCCAGCCCGGGTAATAGTAGTAGCGGGCGGTCCGGTGGAGGCCGCTCTGCATGTCGTAGTGCGGCCCGATCCACTCCGCGGTATCGATCGTGCCTCGCTCGAGCGCCGCGTAGATCTCGTTGCCGGGCGTCAGGACCGTGGTGGCGCCCGCTCTCGCGTAGACCTTGCCGCCGAGGTTCACGATGCGCATCCGGAGTCCCTTGAAGTCGGCGGTCGTGGCGATCTTCTTCCGGAACCAACCGGCCATCTGAGGGGCATCCGCCATCGCGGGGCGCGGGACGAGGTTGAAGGGCGCGTACGCCTCCTCCATCAGCGTGAGGCCGTCACCCTGGTAGTACCAGGCGGCCATGCCCTGCGGGTTCATGCCGAACGGAATGGTGGCGAACCACTCGATGGCGGGCTCCCGGTCGTTCCAGTATTGCGGCGAACCCATGAAGGCCTCGATGGTGCCCTTGGAGGTCGCGTCGAAGCACTCGAGTGGCTGCATGATCTGGCCGCCCGGGAACGCCTCGATGCGGAATCGCCCTCCGCTGGCCTCGTCGACGATGCGACCGAGCCGTTGCGCCGCGGCCAGCAGGATGTCGAACACCTTCGTGAAGCCCGTGGACATGCGCCAGTGGATCTTCGGCTGCGCGATGACGTTGGGCGCGTCGACGATGGCGCCGGCCACGGCAGCCGCCACCAGGCCGCCCCCGGTTGCGATGAATCTCCGACGTTCGCTCGTCACTCTTTCCCTCCTCACTGCGCTGAGAGGCGCTCTCACCCGACGATGAGGTGGCGGTAGGCGCCTTCCGCGACGTGGTCCCAGGGCCCCACCAGCGCCTGGAACTTCGCGAACGAGGCGTGCACCTTGCGGGCCATCGGCGTTTTTTCCGATTCCTCCCGGACGACGTCGCCGGACAGCTTGCGCAGGTCGCGCAGTACGGGCGCGGGAAGCTGGAGCACCTGCACCTTGTCCTTGAACTCGGACCGGAGGCGCCCGAGCGCGATCGAGTTCTTGGTGTGGAAATCGGTGAGGCCGACGACCTGGACGGTCGCGGTGGCATAGTCGAGCGCCCACCGCAGATCGGCGGGGAGGGCGTCATAGGCCTTCCGGTTGAAGCTGAACTCCGTCACCGTCCCGGGCTCGTGCCAGCCCGGATAGTAGTAGTAGCGCGCGGTCGTGTGCAGCCCGAGCGTCATGTCGTCGTGAGGCCCGATCCATTCGGAGGCATCGATCACGCCCCGCTCGAGGGAGGCATAGATGTCCGCGGCCGGCGTGAGGACCGGGGCGCCGCCCGCCTTGGCCACGACCTTGCCGCCGAGACCCGGAATGCGCATCCGGAGGCCCTTGAAGTCGCCGATGGTGCTGATCTTCCTCCTGAACCAGCCGGCCATCTGCGGGGCGATGGCCGGACCCGGGCGCGGCATCAGGCTGAACGGCGCGTACGCTTCCTCCCAGAGCTTTAGCCCATCGCCGTGGTGATACCAGGAGAGCATGCCCTCCGGGTTCATCCCGAACGGCACCGTCGAGAACCAGTCGAAGGCGGGATCCTTCTTTACCCAGTAGTACGGAGCGCCCATGAAGACCTGGATGGTTCCCTTCGAGGTGGCATCGAAGCATTCGAAGCCCTCCATGATCTGGCCGCCCGGGAAGACCTCGATCCGGAGCCGCCCGCCACTCGTACGCTCCACGACGCTGGCCAGCAGCTGGGCCGAGCCCTGCAGCATGTCGAGTTTCGGGGTCCACGTGGTGGACATGCGCCACTCGATCCTCGGCTGGGCGATGACGTTGGGGGCGTCGATGGCGGCGGCGGCGACCGCCGCCACCAGCCCGCCCGACCCGACGATGAATCTGCGCCGTGCGCTCTTCACGTGGCCTCCTCCTGGTTGACGGTGCCGGCCGAATTCGCGACCCGCGGAGCTTCGATGCGAGGGCGGCGCGCCTTTCGACCACGCCGGTCGGGGTCAGACGCCATCGTGACCGATGTCTGCCGGGGACACGCAGTGAGGGCACCGCAGAGAGCCCGAGCGATGGCGGCGTGGGACCGAAAAACTGCGCGGAGTGTAGGGCACACTCCGCGCGGTGTCAACAATCGCGGCTCCGCTACGCGGCCGACGGTCGCGCCTTCCAGAAATAGTTGTGCACCTCGCGAGCGGTCATGAGCCGGCGGAACGTCATCTCGACCCGGTTGCCGATCTTCACCGCCGCGGGGTCCACGTCGGTCAGCTCGCAGGTGAAGCGGCCCCCGCCCTCGAAGTCGAGCACGCCCACCACCACCGGCGGCGACAGCGAGTAGGCCAGCCGGTCCACCGTGTAGGTGGCGATGGTCGCGGGCACGTCGGCCATGCGCTCCGGGGTCATGCGGTCCACCGCCCGGCACTTGAGACACACGCGTGTGGGCGGCAGGTGCCGCGTGCCGCATGCCTGGCAGCGGCTGCCGGTGAAGCCGAACTTCCAGGCCTCCGCCCGGAAGGCGGGTGGCGCCGCGGGGGCCTGCGGGTCCGGGCGGCGCGGCGGCTCGCGCTTGAGGAAGCCGCGCCAGGTGAGGAAGGTCGCGTAGGAGACCTTGCCACCGGCCTTCACCTGATCGGCCACCGGCACGCGCTGGCGTTTCCCTGGAAGCGCCGCCGTCGCGCGCCAGATGGTCACGTCGCAGCCGTCGGCCAGCGAGACCAGCATGATGAGGTTGTCGGCCTTCGCCCGGTCGAGCGCGTCGGCCAGGAGCAGCCCCGCGTGCGCGGCGCCGGTGTTGCCCACGGAGCCGCTGAGGTCGTCGCCGAGCGCCTCCGGCTTCGCCCCCGCTGCCGCGGCGGCGCGCTTGTTGGCGCGTCCGTGCGGGCCCGCGACCACCACGTGGGCGAGCGTGCCGGCGGTAACGCCGGCCTGCTTCAGCGCGCTCGCGATCGCCGTCTCCGCGAGCGGCACGTAGGCGTGCTCGCCGAAGCGCTCCTCCCACTGCCGCGACGAGGAGTCACCCGGCATCCGCCAGCGCTCGAGAAACTCGGCGGTGACCGACGTGGCCGCCACCGGCTCGGCCAGCACCGGCGTGTCGGCGTCGCCCGGGCCCAGGAGGAACGCGGCCGCCGCGTCTCCGCCTTCCCGCTCGTCCGCGCCGCCCGGCAGGCCGGTGCGGATGTCCGACTGCACGGCCAGGGTCGGCCGCCCGGCGTCGATCGCCGCGCGGAGGGCGCCGGCGGCCGAGCGAATCGAGCCGAGCATGTCGTACGCCATGGCCGACTCGTCAAGGGCGAGCGCGGCGTGGATCGCGGTGGCGTTGGTCTTGTCGAGATACGCGGGGTCGGTGGTGGCGAAGTACACTGCGGCGGGCGACGCCTTTGGCGTGCCGCGCAGCGCGGCGCGCGCCGCCTCCACGCCCATCGAGGTCGTGTCCTCGTCGTAGGAGGCAACCACCCGGGTGCCCTTCCCACCGCCACTGCCCAGGGCCTCGCCGATGGCCTTTCGCTCGAGCCGGTAGTACGGAAGGTATGCGCCGTAGGCGACGATGCCGTTCATGGGAACGTGACGAAACTACCACACATTCTCGACGTGAGCGCCAGTGGCGACGGAGTCGCCGTCAAGCCTCAAATGGGTAGTCGAAACGCCAGAATAGGTAAAGCTTTCTCCAACTGGCAGTACGTGCACCGTCGCACATCGCTACGCGTACGGAAATCGCGTGCTGAACTCCGCTGGCACCTTGCTGGCATCCTGGATCTGCGAGACCATTCGAAATGTTTCCCGTGTGCGCTGACACGTGAGCCCGCGAGGGCCCAACCCAATCGATACTCAACCCGCCGACTCGACCGCGCCTCTCACGAGCAAGCCGCGATGACCGCGCCCGATCGGCCACTCGTGAGTGTCATCGTCACCTTCTACAACCAGGCGGACTTCGTCGCGCCGGCGCTCGAGGGCGTGCTCGCCCAGCGCTACCGGCCCGTCGAGGTCATCGTGGTCGACGACGGCTCCAGCGATGACACGCTTCGCGCCTGTGCCGCATACGGCGATCGCATCACCGTGGTCCATCAAGAAAACGCCGGTCCATCCGGCGCTCGCAATTCCGGTCTTCAACGAGCTCGCGGATCCTTGCTGGCCTTCCTCGACGGCGACGACATCTGGACACCCGGGAAGCTCGAGACCCAGGTGGAGGCCGCCCTGCGCTGTCCCGAATCGGGTCTCGTGGCCGTCGACGGCGAGGCCTTCTCCTCGGAGGGCATCACCCGGGACACGCTGTACGGGCCCGGCCTCCTCGAGCTGATGCGGCCATCGAATGGGCGCCTCTTCACCGCCCGCTGCTTCGACATGCTCCTGGATGGCAAGTTCAGCTTCATCACGACTCCCTCACAGGTGATGATCCCGGCCGCGGTGTTCCATGAAGTCGGGATCTGGAACCCCCGGTTCCGGGTGAACGCCGACTACGAGCTCTACCTTCGCATCGCGGCGCGCCGGCCATTCACCTTCCTCAAGGAAAAGCAGGTGCGCTACCGGATCAATCCCGCGGGATTGTCGGGCCCCGAACCGGGCCGTTCCTTCAGCTGGGTGGAGGAGAAGCCGGCGGTCTTTCGCTCGATCGCCGGCCACGACCGGCGGCGGGCCGCGCGTCTCATCAACGAGGTGACCCGCGATGCCGCGAAGCGCGCGTACTATCTCGGCAAGGGAGGCCACCGTCGGTTCGCCCGTCGGTTTCTCCTGCGCTTTGCGCTTCTCACTCGTCGCCCTCACCTCGTGCTCCCGTATGTCGTGGGACTCTGGTTCCCCCCCGACGTGCGCACCTGGATCCTCCGCGCGGTCCGGCGCTTCACCAGGCCGAAAGCGTGATGGATCGCCGCGCGTGGTGAGGGCTCCGGGACTCGCACACCGCTTCAGGTCCGACATCATCGCCGCGGTCATCCTCGCGACGATGATCCTCGCCAGCTGGGCCCCGCGGGCGGTCGGCCCGCTGGATTTCCGCTGGGACGGCGCGGTCTACTACGTGCTGGGCACCTCGCTCGCGGAAGGGAAGGGCTACCGGCTCCTGAACGAGCCGGGGAACATCGAGGCCACCCAGTACCCCCCGCTCCTGCCTCTCGTCGTCGCGCTCCATCAGTGGCTCGTCGGATCCAGCGATTTCGTCGTCGTCGGCGGGCAGATGCGGCTCACGTTCTTCCTCGTTTTCGTCGCATATATCGTCGCGGCGTACGCGGTGCTGCGGCGATATCTCCCACTGGCCTACGCGCTCCTCGCCGGCGTCCTCGTTCTCCTGCACGTGCACACGAACTTTCTGTCGGATCTGTGCTTTGCCGAGATCCCATTCGGGCTCGCCACCGCGCTGTTCGTGCTCCTCGCCGGCCGGCCGACCGGGCCGTTCCGCTCGCTGGCGGCCGGCACCTGCGCGGTAGCCGCGTACCTGTTGCGGACCATGGGCATCGCGCTGTTTGCCGCCTGGGTGCTGGACGCGCTGCTCGACCGGCGCTTCCGCGCGGCCGCGCTTCGAGCCGCGGTCGCCGTCGTGCCGATCCTCGGATGGCAGGCCTATATCGCCCACGTCGAGCGGAGCGCCGCGTACACGCACCCCGCGTATGCCTACCAGCGGGCCGACTACCTCTTCTACAACGTCAGCTACGCCCGGAACGTGTCCCTGCGCGATCCGTTCAAGCCGGAAGAGGGAAGAATCTCCGCTCGCGAGCTCGCCCGGCGGTTGCTCGTCAATCTCAAGCACATGCCGACGAGTCTCGGCGGCGCGGCGACGGCGAGGCCCAACTACTGGATACGGATGAGGGACCTCCCGGTCGTCGGCCGGATCGTCCCCTGGCGGATCGCCCAATACGTGCCGCCCGTGATCGGATTGATCGTCCTGGTCGGCGTCGCGACCCTGTTCGCCCGCGAGACTCGGCTGATCGGGCTCTACATCGCGCTGACGGCGCTGGCGCTCTGTCTCACGCCGTGGCCGGCTCAGTGGCCGCGATACTGGGCGCCCGCGATGCCGTACGTGGCGCTGGCGCTGGCCCGTGGGTTGATGAAGCTGGCGAGCTGGAGCCAACGCCTGCCGAGACCTGTGCGGCGGGTGAGCCAGGCCGGGCGGGTCGCTCTCGTCGCCGTCATCCTCGCCGTGCAAGTCGTCGCCATCGTCCGCATCTACGTGGACTATCGCTTGCCCGCCGAGCTTCGGGCGCGAGACGGCCACGTGGTCAGGCCATTCCTGTTCTTCTACGGTCCGACCTACCGGGCGCTCGACGCCGGGCTGGATTGGCTCCGCCCCCGGGCTCGACCCGATGACGTGGTGGCCGCGTCGATGCCCCAGTGGGCGTACCTGCGCACGGGCCTGAAGACGGTGATGCCGCCGTTCGTGATCGACCCGGTCGACGCCCAGGCGCTGCTCGACTCGGTGCCGGTCCGCTTCGTGGTCGTCGATGGGACCGACGTGAACTTCACGCGCAAGTACACCCTGCCCGTTCTCGAGGGCTCTCCCGATCGGTGGATGCTGGTCTACTCGGATCCCTCGGGAAACCTCGAGATCTACGAACGAAGCCCAGAGCCCGCCGTCCCCGACTCCGCCCCGTCCCCCGCTCGCGGCGTCGATCGCCGATCTCGGGCGGCTCCGGAGCGCCACCCATGAAGCTCCTCATCGTCATTCCCGCCCTGAACGAGGAGCAGAGCATCGAGAGCATCATCCAGCGCTCGCTGGATGCCCGCGCGCACATCATCGCGGGCTCGCCGGTGACCGCGGTGGACATCACGGTGGTGAGCGACGGCTCCACCGACGAAACCGTCGAGCGCGCCCGCCGCTACCGCGACGCGATCAAGCTCATCGTGTTCGAGCAGAACCGGGGATACGGCGCCGCCATCAAGGAGGCGTGGCGACAGTCCGACGCGGACCTGCTCGGGTTCCTCGACGCCGACGGCACCTGCGATCCGAGCTTCTTCGCCGATCTGTGCCGGACGCTGGAACAAGAGCGGGCCGACGTCGTGCTGGGCTGTCGCCTGACCCAGGCCAGCAAGATGCCGCTGGTCCGCCAGATCGGCAACCGGGCGTTCGCGGCCTTGCTTCGCGCCCTGTCCGCCTCCGACGTGCGCGACACCGCGAGCGGCATGCGGGTCGTTCGACGAGCGAGCCTGGGAAGCCTGCTGCCGCTGCCCGACGGCATGAGCTTCACGCCGGCCATGACCGCCCGCGCCGTGCTCGGGACGGCGGCGAAGATCGTCGAGATCGACATGCCGTATCACGAGCGCGAGGGGGAATCGAAGCTCCGCCTGGGCCGGGACACCGTGCTGTTCTTGCGGGCAATCCTCGAGGCGGCGTTCCTCTACCGGCCCGCGCGCCCACTCGCGATCGTGGGCCTCGTGGCCCTCGCGGTGGCCACTGCCTGGATGCTGCGGCCGATCTTGTTCTACCTGGAGCACCACCGGGTGCAGGAGTGGATGATCTACCGGTTCCTGGTCAGTCACGTGCTCGGAACGATCGCCGCGCTCTTGCTGTGCGCCAGCTACCTGACCGCGAAGATGGTCCGGATCGCGCGGCCCGCCGGCGAGCCTTCGCAGGACGACATCTGGAGTCGGTTCCTCCAGAGCCGACTGTTCTGGCTCCTTCCCGCGGTCTGCTTCCTGGTGGGCGGTGCCCTCGTCCTCGCGAGCTTTCTCGAGCTGGTCCGGACCGGGGAAACCTACGAGCACTGGTCGCGCTTCGTCGCCATGTCGTTCTTCTGGTCGATCGGGTCCATCTTCGCGGTGACCCGGGTCATGGACTACGTCCTCGAGTTGCTGGCGGCCCAGCTCGGCTATGAACGGCAGGCCGCGCGGCGGCGCCGGGACGATCCGCCCGCAATCTGACGCGTCTTCCTCACCGGCCATTCGCCCCCGGCGCGCCCCCTCGGGACGGCCCCCAGACGAACCGCTCGCCCGATAGGGGGCGAAAGACGCCGATCCGGGCGCCCTGTCGCTCACTGTCGTCGACCAGCCTCGCGTGGACCAGCAGCCAGGACTCTTCCGGGGCCGGTTCGCCGACCTCGTGAATCTTCACCAGGACGACCGTGCTGCGGCCTTGGGTGAGTGCCTCCACATCGGTCGGCACGCGCCGCTGGCCGAGCTGGCCGACCCATGACGCCACCATCGTGGCTCCGGTCAGGTAGCGCGCGATCCCGAGCACCCCCGACGGGATCGAATGCACCAGGACGAGGTCCTCGGGGCCGACGCTCGCGCTCAGCCTCGCGGCCACCGGCCGATACGGCTCGTATTCGCGCGAGGGAAGGTGGAAGATCGTGCGGCCCCCCGAGCTCCACGCCAGCAGAACCGCCAGGAGCAGCGCGGCACGCGCCACGAGCTTGAGCCGGCTCAAGCCGACCGCGGCAAGAACGAGCACGCCGGGAAGGCCCGCGAGCGCGTAGCGCGGACGCGCCGCCGTGCTCGTCCCGCTCACGAAGTCGAACACGAGGGGCCCGATGCAAGCGGCCGCTACCCAGAGCCAGACGAGTCCACGATCGCCGGAGAAGAGCCGCCGTCGCAGCCCCGCTGCGAGCGCCAGCGCCACCGCGGCGAACGCGAGCGCGGCGAGCCACTGGGAGCGCGTCGAGCTGTGCCAGGAGGCATGACCCGACTGCCAGGCCCCGTCACCCGACACGAACGTCCAGACCAGCCAGAACGGCAACGAGAGCGCGCGGCGCAGGCTGACCGGTGAGTAGAGCCAGTACCCGGTCACGCGCCATCGGCCGAGCGTCTCCGGCACCACCGCGTACCAGGGCAGCACGAGGAGGGCCGTCGCGACGGCCCCGCCGGCGAGCCAGCTTCGTCGGATCCGGCCGGGAGTCACGGCCAGCCAGGCGAGGCAGGCAACCCACACGAAGCAGGCGAAGTAATGGGTGAGGAGGGCGGCCGCGCTCACCACGGCCCAGGGCCCGACCAGCCAGGGCCTGGCGTCCTCGGTCCTCAGGGCGAGGGTCAGCGCGACCATGCTGACCGCGAGGAACACGAGGAGCGAGTACATCCGGCCCTCGACCGAATAGTAGAGTCCCAGAGGGCAAACCGCGAAGAGCCCGGCTGCAAGGAACGCAGCCGCCTCGCCGCCGACCCGGCGCGCGATCAGCCACAGGACCGGAATCGACGCCAGCGCCCACAGGGCGGAGAAGAGCCGGAGCGCGGCGTCGCTCGCCCCGGCCCAGCGCGTCCAGCGGTTCAGCATCAGGTAATAGAGTGGCGGACTCGTGTCCGAGAGACGGACGGCCCGAACCACGCGCCGGAACCCCGCCGGCGGGTCTTCGTGCTCCAGGTAGCGCCTGAAGTCGGACGCGGGCAAGGGCGTGGACGCTTCGACATAGTCCCCCTGGGCGGGGTCTGCCTCCGCGGCGGGGTGCTCGAGGCTATGACCGGTGGCGATCGCGAGCGAGAAGACCTCGTCGGCCCAGAGGCCCTGTCGATCGAGCAGCGCCAGGCGCAACCCGGTGGCCAAGGCGATCACGGCCAGCAGCGCCACGATGCGGCCACCACGCCCGCCCACCGCCGCTCGGATGCCGGTCATAGAGCCGGCGTCATGTCGCGGTGGACGCGCCCCCTGCTCTCGCCCGGCTGATGGTGCGGTCCTCCGGATGGAGCGGCGTGGAGTCAGGGACGTCGGGACCGCGGATCCGAGTCCGCTGGTCGGGCACGAGATCGCTGGGCATGCGGCGTACGGAGCACATGATACTCCTTCGTCCGGCTCCTCCGAAGAATCGGACCCGTCACCGCGCCTTCGTCGCGGCTCGTGCGGCGTCGAGTCGGGCAAGCGCGATCACGGCCAGCTTCGTCGCCTGATCTATTCGGAATTCCTCCGGCCGAGTCCTTCCCGTCGCATGGACGATCACTGCGCTCTCCATCGTGCGAGCGAACAGACGCACATCACCACGCCGGGCGGGCGATGCGACATAGGCGCTCACGCCCGCTCCCGACACCGCGACGCTCGATGGCTCGCGCCGCTCCAGGTCGAACGCGCCGGTGCTGATCACGGTCACGCTCACGACCGTCCCGTCCTCCCCTCGCAACGTGCAGGAGACCCCGTCGAGATCCCAGCCGCCGCTCGACGGGCCACGGGCGAGCGGGCCGACGACCGCTCGCGCCACTGCGCGCGGGACGAGGCTGCGAGGGTCGACGGCGGGAAGCGTCCACGTGCTCGGGAGCGCGTCGGCCGGGATCTGCGGGTACCGGGCCACGGATTCGATGCCGCTTTCGAGCGATACCGGCTCCTCGGCCGGCGTCGCGTCCTCGGAGATCCCCGCGATGCGGAGTCCGATCTCCCGGGCGCGACGCTTGTCGATCACGACGATTCGATCGTCGCCCCACCAGTTCGGATAGATGTCGAAGTTCACCTCGCGGGGACCGAACCACGCGCTGGTCAGATCGCGTCGGTTCGCCGGCCAGTCGTGCCAGCGACGCATTCCCTCGCGCGCGTAGAGGACGAACGCATCGGCATCGGCGGCGGTGGTGGTCACGTTCGGCGGCGAAGGAGCAACTCGCGAGACGTCGAGCGTCACGCGTGGAGAGAGCAGGTATCGTGACCCCGGGCGCATCCTGACGTACTCCGCCGCTTCACGGGCAAAGCGAGCGGTATGCCGGGCGACAATGCTCTCGGCACTGGAGATCAGCCACGCCGCGTTGAAAGACACCGCGCCGACGAGCAGGAGGAGCCACGCCGCGCTCGCATAGTTGGCGCGCGCGCGACGCCCGCCCGGTGACTCGCCGCGGGCGGCGAGAACCCCGGCGACCACGGCGGCGCCGCGTGCCGCCCCCAGCGCGACAAAGGGCGCGACGGCCAGAACATTGCGCACCACCATCGTGCCCTGGGTCGAGAAATAGAGCAGGTAGGCGCAGGGAAAGACGAAGAGCACGGCGGCCTTGCGCCCGTCGCGCGCGAACTCGTGTCCAACGCCGAGGATCGCGAGACCAAAGAAGAGCATTGCGATCACGATGTTGGACGACAGCAACACCGTCGAGAAATACGCCAGCATGCGCCCGGTGTGCTCCAGACCCCGGTGAACGGTATGCCCTCCGTGTCCGGTGGCGTAGTGGTGCATTTCGTAGAGCATCGCTTGCGCGACCTTGTGCGGCTCGAAGACGAGCGCGGGAGTCACGGCCAGAGATACCGCGGCGAACAGTGCCGCGAGCTTGACGAGCAGCGTCGACTTGGCTCTCGGGGAGCCCCCCTCCAGGCAAGATATCGCCGCCAGCGCCACCGGCAGCAGGAGCAGTCCGCCCGGATACTTGGTTCCAGATCCCACCGCAGCGGTGGTCGTCGCCGCGATCAGCCACGACTGCCGACGTGTATGCAATGCCCGCAGCGCGAACAACACGGTGAGCGTCGCGAACTGCATCAACATCCCATCGGACGCCACCCACCGCAGGTGATACGCGACCTCCCACGAGCCACCGAGCACGCACGCGGCGAAGAGGGCCTCGCCCCACCGGCCGCCGCGCTGTTGCCGGACGAGCAGGTACACCCACACCAGCGTGAGAGACGTGATGGTGAGATACACGGCCCGCAGGCGGAAGAGGTACGCTTGGGAGTCGAGAGCACGAACGAGATGAGCGCCGAGATGTTCTCCCGGCTCGCGCGGCGTTGCCACGTCCGGCAAGAGGACCGCGAGATTGAGCCAATAGTCGAACGACGGGTAGGTGTAGTACCCGGGCAACAGCGTCACCGACTCCACCATGTGCTTGGTCGGCCCGATCTGCCACGGTCGCTCGTCCCAGTGCAGTCCGAAATCCAGCCCGCGGAGACCGGTGCCCACGAGGAGGAGAAAGGGCAAGACGATCGGTGCGATGCGCAGCACGGAAGTCCCTCGACCGGTCGACCGCGACGGGTCGGTACGGGTCGCTTCCGAGAGGGTCACGCGTGGCCGCCGGGAATGGGCGGCGCCGTGTCGCTTCGTGCGCTCGCCGAGAGCCAACACGGGGCGTGCACTGAATGGTCAAAGCGAGCGTGTCGCACGCGCGGGATGGTGCCGGGATACACGGCCTCCACGGCGCCCCCATCCCACACGACGCCGACGGCAACCTTCAGGCTCACGACGCGACGCCCGCTCCCATGACGGCTCACCCCGGACCGGGGGTGTCGAAATCGTCCATGATCATGGCCGCCGCGGTACGACCCTGGCGGATCGCCTGGCTGATCGTGCGGTCCTCCGGGTAGAACTGGGTGGAGTCGGTCACGTAGAGGCCGCGGATCGGCGTCCGATGGCCGGGCATGAGGGCCGCGAAGTTGGTGGTGAAGACGGGCTGGGCATGCGGCGTGCGAAAGACATGGTACTCCTTGACCCAGCTCTCGGAAAATTCCGGATTCATGAGCTTCAGCATGGCGGTGTACTCGGCGAAGAGATCCTTGTCGTCGGCGCGATAGCGCGGCTCGGTGGTGGGCAGGTAGAAGGGAACGTAGACGATGTTGAGGCCGGCGCGCTGGAGGTTCTCGTTCAGCGTGCTCTGCTCGATGATGCCGTTGCAGGCGATGCGCGGATCGTTGATGTTGGTCCAGAAGTTGCGACTGAACGGCCGCCGCAGGCTCAGCAGCATGCAGACGATGCCGATGTACTTCACCTGCCGCACCCGCTCGAAGTAGGGATCGGACTGGCTCGGGACGAGGCGGTCCAGGGTGGGCAGGGCCACCGTGGAGATCACCGCATCGCACGGAAGGCGCTCGTCGCCGGCGTGGACCTCCGTCACGCGCCCGTCGTGGACCTCGATGGGGCGGACCCGCACACCGGTCCGCAATTGGACGTTCGGCTGCGCCCGCAGCCACGCGACGAGCGGGTCGACCAGGGTGACGGTCCCGAGCTCGAGGCATCCGAACATCTCCCGCTCCAGCATGCTGCGACGCGAGGACGCGACACGCCAGATGCGGTGCCACACCCACGCCGCAGAGATCTGGTCGTGATAGTCGCCGAACTTCACCTTGAGCAGCGGGTGCCAGATCACCTGGTACGCTCGCTCGCCGATGCACTCGATCAGCCAGGGCTTGGCCGGGATCTGATCCAGCCAGCGCCATTGCGCGCGGTACCGGGAGCGCGCGATGTGGAGGCCGAACCGGATGCGCTGCGACCACGGCACCGCCGAGAACCGGAGCAGGTCCCACGGCGACCCGAAGGGGTAGTACCGGCCGTTGTAGTAGAAGGCGGTATGGGTGTGCCGCCAGTGGAGCTTTCCGCCAAGGCCCAGCTCGTCGACCAGCGTCAGCAGATCGCGATCGGAACGGCAGATGAAGTGGTAGAAGCGCTCGATCGGGTGGCCCTCGAGACGGAAGGAGCTGGCCAGGCCGCCGAAGTCGGGGGCGGCCTCGAGCACCACGACTTGATGACCGGCTCGCGCGAGGTCGTAGCTGGCCGCCAGCCCGGCCAGCCCGCCCCCGATGATGACGACACGCTTGCGTTCCATCGCGACTGGCCTTTGGTCTCATCACTATACCCGTCCGGGGCACGGAGGCGATGAGACCGCACGTACTACGCCTTGACACGTGCACGAGGCCCTTGTATGGATCGATCCATGCGTCGCCGGGCGGCCCTCATCGCGCTGGTCCTCGTCGGACCCCTGTTCGCGCTCACCCCGCTGGCCCAGGCGACGCCGCAGGACGAGACCTGGATCGGCGGCATCTACGATGGCGCCGACACCGACGACATCGTCGTCCTCATCACGACCGAGGGCGGTGTCACCCCGTCCGCCTTGCCCCCGGTCTTCCACGGCGTGCTCGTCGCGGCCATGCCGCAGCACGCCGTCACGGGCGTTTCCACGGCGCCGCCGTCGGCGCTGCAGTCCCGCGCTCCACCGGCCTAGCTCCCGCCTCCTGTATCAGCGGTCAGCCCGCGGCCTCGTCGCCGGAGGGCGGCCACCTCGAGGATCGGGCCACCGCCCGGAGGGAGAATACCCATGACGATGCCGAAAATGACGCCACCGCATCATCGATACGCCAATCGCACCCCGTGGCCGGAGGCCAGTCGCGAGGTTCCGGCCGCGTGGCTCGAGGAGGAGGCGCGATGCTCGACGTCCCCCTATTCGCTGCTGGCCTCCTGGAAGGGTAGCCGCGGCGGCGTCCCGTCGCACGTGATGCTCAAGATGCTGCGCCGGCGGCTTCGCGAGCACGCACCCGACGCGCCGAGAACGGCCGCGCCGCCGGCGCGCCTGCAGCGCGCGCAGGACCTGCTCGCCGAGATCTGGGCGCGCAGCGGCCCGGCCGGCGAGAAGCATCCCAGCTGGCGGCTCGTCGAGGGCCTGCTGCGCATGGCGCTGGACCGCGCGACGCCAGTGCCGGCCGCGCCCGATCACGTCCAGCCCGCGCACGCCGAGCGGGCGCCGTGAGCGCCCACGGCCGGTGGGGCCGACGCGAAGCGGACGTCGACCGCGCCGTCCCGCTCCACGCCTCAACGCCCGACCGCGCGCCGGGAAGCCTTCAGCTCGGCTGGCGCCCGTCGGCGCCCTGCCGCGGCGGTAGTTTGCTCACGTCGAGATCCTCGGGACCGAATGGCCGGGGCAGCAAGTTCCTGACGGTCTCGATGAGGTAGCCCCCCTTACCGTCCTCGAGAATCAACTCGGCATCGCGAGCCAGCTCCCAGAGCACCTGTCGGCACACCCCGCAAGGGGCCGCGGTCGCGCCGGAGGCCGTCACTATCGCGATCGCTTCGACCTTGCCTTTCCCTTGAGCCCAGGAGCTGAACAAGGCCACGCGCTCAGCGCAGATACTGGGCGAGTACGCGGCATTCTCAATATTGCAGCCGACGACGATGTCGCCGGAATCTACGAGTGCCGCGGCGCCCACCCGAAACCCGGAGTAGGGCGCATGAGCAAGCTTCATCGCCCGGTGCGCCTCGTCCAGAAGATGTCGATACTTCGAGGAGCTCACTTTCTGACCATTGCGTCGAATCCCAGGGTGACCAAGCTCTTCATCATGGTGCGATTCACCGAAGAAAGCCGTTCGAGGGCTGCCAACAACTCCCGACTGGGCTTTGGCCGTTCGTCGACACCGCGTACGACGTAGACCTCGGCGATGCGGGCGTCCGAAACTGCCGTCTCGTCTTTCTGGTATTCGTAGGGCATCTGAACCTCCAGTCTAGCTGAGTCTCTTGAAGACTAGCCCGAGCGACTGGGCCACGACAACCAAATCCGGAAGGAGGCGTGCCAACTCCTCACGGCTCTTTGCGTGTTCTAGACAATCCAACCCGAAAACGCCGAGGATACCGCCAGCCACATCCGGGTCCGGAATCGGCGTACCGATGATCCATTTTAGCCGCTTGTCAACCTTTGCCAGTTGAGTGCCGGGCAGCGTGTGGATGCCCCAGTCACGCTGCATGATAGCGATCGTCTGTTCACGAGCCTTGTACGCGGCACCCGCACAGCCAACTCCGGGAGCCATCGTGACGGTCTGCTCCACCGGATCGGTCATGTTATGAACAAGACCCTTGGGGATGTGAAGCTGTTGCGTCTCGTCGGGAACGAAAACATTTGCCCGAATGAGTCCCGGCTCAATGCCAAGGCGGGCCGCAACGGTCTGACAGGCCAGATCGAGCACATCCGTGACCTGTCCTCGCTCCGGTACACTGACATCAACCCGCACAAGGGTCGGTATCCAGTAGCTCGTGAAATGAGCACGGTGGAAGTAGTCGCTGTGCGTGTGCCGCTCGAACCGCTGTCCCATGAGACCCGGATGTCTTCTCAAGAATCCATCGGTTCCCGAAGCGCCGGAATCCGGGACCAGATAGCGAGCCAGTCGCGGCCAGCGATCGAGTGATCCGTAGTCGTTGCGAACGAAATTGACCTGACCGGCCTCGAGCTTGGATCCCCAATCGAAGTTGCGATCGACGATGCTACCCGAAAAGATGATCTTGTCGAAATGAAGTTCTGGATATTTCACCAGTAGTGCCGCGACGAGGTAGGTCCCGAAGCTGTGAGCGACCACCGATGGCCGTTGCACCTTTGCGTCGCCCGTGACCCGTTCGTACTCGCTTCGCAGCCATTCAACTTTTCGGTCGCGGGCTCTACGGCACGCGAACTTGAATATGGAGAATGATCCATAGTCCAGCGCGTATGGAATGAGACCGTGACGGGCCAGGACCGGGGCGAGGTCCTTCTGCCATACCCCTCGGGTCCGAATACCATGCAACGAAATGACACAACGAAACATCGATCGTCTCCTCACCCGCGACCTGGGACGGCAAGAAGATGCTGTTCTTCAAGGTGAGCGTCAAGCGTATCCTTCGAAGCGCTGCTATGCGCCCGCGCCGGAAGCGATCCGCCGGGTGGCAGACCGCAACAAGCTCCCCGTGGACCGCATCACCGACGTCCGCGTCCTCGACCCATATTTCTCTCGCTGAGCGCGCGGTCGTTCCCCCTCTCCCCTCAGGGGAGAGGGCAGGATGAGGGGTGGTCTCCCACGAACCCGCGCAGCACCTGACAGAACTCCGCGGTCGCGGTGAAGATCGGCAGGTGGCCGCGCCCCTCGAACAGGTGTAGGCGCGCGTCGGGCAGGTGCTGCGCCAGATAGCGCGCGGCGGCCACCGAGACCCGGCGGTCCTCCGTCCCGTGCAGGATGAGCGTCGGCGTCTTCACCTGGTCCAGGATCGGCGCGATGTCCACCGTCGGATCCGGGGTCCAGGTGCTCAGGATGCTCTCACGGGGAAGGCGGAGGATGTTGCGCGAACGCCGCCACGTCCAGATCGACCAGATCGGTGGCCACCGTGACTGTGTCGCCCTCGGTCTTGAGAACATCGGCGCAGCTCGCGAGCGCGCCACTCACCTGCTGCACGTGCAGTACCCGCGCACGGTGGCCGACGCGCTGGCTGCCTTCTTCGCCCGCCACCCGCTCCGGGCGCCATGAACGCGCCCGTGTTCGCCGGACGCCTGGTCAGGCGGCGTCGTCATCGCGGATCTCGGCAAACCCCATGAGCGCAGGGCTCCCGGTCGCATGAGGCCACGCCGTCACGTGAATGCTCGGGCCGATCTCGACGTTGTAGTGACCGAGCCGCGCGGTGAAGTCGAACTCGCCCACATGCCGGGTCGAGAACACGGCATGGAAGCCGTGATACAGATGTCCCGGCTCGTCGATGATTGCGATGCCTCCGCGCAGCTCGCCGTCGTGCTCGAAGAGCTCGGACAGGCGCGCGTGAAACGGCGCCGGCCCGGCCGCCTCCTCGTAACTCAACCGCGGCGCGCCGGGATCGCGGCGAGACCAGCCGTAACCGTAGAACGGCCGGATCAGCACCCGGCGACCGACGTAACGACGGCACTCCTCGCTGAGTCCCACGGTGCGCCGTCAGGCTACACGCCGCAGGTCTTCGAAGGCGACCGGCAGGATCTTCCACCGAACGTGGCCGATACCCAGCTCGCGTACCGTCGCCATGCTGAGCGGCGGCTTGACGAGGGAGGGTACGATGCGCTCGCCTCGGCCCTCGAGCCCGAGGAACAACCCCGACCGGGCGCCCTCGCGAATCTCGAACCGCCTCCAGGGAAAGCCGCGGGTGACGACACGGTCGAGGAATTGCCCGCCGATGGCAACCGTCTCCCCGGTATCGAGCTTGAGGAAGAAGGTGGGACCTTCGTCTTCCGCCTCTTCCACCTTGATGGCATCGACCACCGACAAGACATGAACCGCCGCGGTGTTCGACTCGAGGTCGGCTCTGATGCGCGCGCGCAGGTCTCGACCGCCGGTCCAACGCCGCGAGCGCCAGTGGAGCGTGAGACCGACAAGGGCCGTGGGCACGATCCAGACGGGGTGGTCGATCGAGAGCGACCGCTGGAACTTGAAGGCCAGCCCGGCCACCGCGGTCAGCGCCAGCGCGAAGAGGACCGCGCGGGACCACACGGTCGACCGGGAGACGTAGCCTACGAGCTCGGCCCGCTCCCGCTTCGTCAGAGGATCTTCTCTCCGCTGCACCTTCTCAGTTTCACACAGGCCGAAATAATCCGGGTGGGGCCGCCAGCAGGTGCTCGATCTTCACCGGCAGCTCGCGCACGCGCACGCCGGTAGCGTGGTGCACCGCATCCGTGATGGCGGCGGCCATGCCGGCGAGGCCGCTCTCTCCGATCCCGTGAAACGCCGGCTCAGCGCACGAACACGCCGCTCTGCTTGAGCCCGGCGAGGATCATCTCGGCGGAGACGGCGGCCAGCAGGATGCCGAGGATGCGGCTGACCACGTTCATGCCGGTGGCACCGAGCAGCCGCTCGATTCGTCCGGCCACGAGGAAGGCGACGAAGGTGAGCAGCATGACGGCCGCCAGCGCGAGCAGGAGCAGCCCGGTCTGGAGCACACCGTTGGCCGCCTCGGTGGCCTGCACCACCACCGTGGTGATCGCGCCGGGCCCGGCGATGATCGGGGTGGCCAGGGGAAATACCGCGATATCCTTGCGCCCGATCGGGTGCTCGCCCGCCGCGGCGGCGGGGCCGATCGGGCGGCCGAACACGATGTCGATGGACAGGAGCAGCAAGAGGATACCGCCGCCGACGCGCACGCCGGACAGGCTGATGCCGATGCCGCGCAGGAGATCGTCGCCGACGAGGGCGAAGACCAGCAGCAGGCCCGATGCGATGAGCGTGGCGCGCCCGGCCACGCGGCGCTGCTCCGCCCGCGAGTCGCCCTTGGAGAGCACGGCGAAGACGGCGGCGCCTTTGATCGGGTTGACGGTCACAAACAGCGCGGTGAACGACGCGAGGACGAAGGCGGTCATCGCGAGGACTCGGCCATGAAGAGGGCGAAGCTCACGCCTCGCCGCGGGCCCGGTCCCGCAGCACGAACTTCTGGATCTTGCCCGTGGAGGTCTTGGGTAGCGGGCCGAAGACCACGCGCTTCGGCACCTTGAAGCCGGCCAGGTGGTCGCGGCACCACTGGACGA
>DATFYA010000204.1 GCA_035315345.1 Candidatus Methylomirabilota bacterium | reverse complement strand
CCGATCAGCGCCGACCGGTCGCGCGCCAGCCGCGCCACCACGAACCACACCGTGCTCATGTGTCCACGAACGAACAGCGCGCGAGAGGCGGACGGGTCCTGTCGCCGCGGGCGGCCCCCGGGCGGCCGGCTCCGTCACCCGCTCGCCGGACTCGCCGCTCTTCGAGCGGCGCACCGGACTCGGGGGGCCCACTCCGCGCGGCCGCCCGGGAGCCACCCGCGGCGCCACCCGTCCGGTCTCGCTCGAGCTCGTTCATGAATGGCCCGGCGCGGGACATGTCATGTCGCGCGTTCGCGCGGATCGACGAGAGTGTGGGCGACGTCGACGAGCAGGTTGACGACGATGAAGATCGCCCCCGCCCAGACCGTGAAGCCCATGATCGCGTTGTAGTCCGAGAGCACGATCGAGCTGACCGCGTAGGTGCCGATGCCCGGCCAGTCGAACACCGCCTCGGTCACCACCGCGCCCGCGAGCAGGATGCCGAAGAGCAGGCCGATCTGCGTCACCGTCGAGGTCAGCGCGGAGCGGAGGATGTACTTCCACACGATGAGCGGGCGCGGCAGGCCCATCGCGCGCTCGTAGAGCACGAAGTTCGACTGCATGACGTCCAGCACGCCGGCCCGCGTGAAGCGCACCAGGGTGGCCAGCGCCGGGAACGCCAGCGTCGCCGCCGGCAGGGCCAGGTGCTGGAGCGCGACCCAGAAGGTGGGCCAGTCCCAGGTGAGCGCGGCGTCGATCAGATAGAGGCCGGTGATGTGGGTCGGCGGGTAGCCGGGCAGGCGGCCGTTCAGCGGCGTCCAGCCGAGGCGCATCGAGAAGAGCAGCTGCAGCATGATGCCGAGCCAGAAGCCGGCGATGGCGAGCCCGGACACCGTGAGAATGCGGAGCGCGTGGTCGAACGGCGAGTTGCGCCAGAGCGCGGACAGCACGCCGAGCGGGATGCCGACCAGGATGGAGACGAGCATGGCCACCACGGTCAGCTCGAGAGTGGCGGGCAGGCGGTGGGCGAGGTCGTCGAGGATCGGGCGCCGGGTGAACAGGCTCACGCCCATGTCCCCGCGCGCGAGCCGGGCGACGTAGTCGACGAACTGCACGGGCAGCGGCCGGTCGAAGCCGAGATCCCGCCGCAGCGCCTCGATCTGCGCGGGCGTCGCCGTCTCGCCCGCCACCAGCGCCACCGGATCCGCCGGCACCACGCGCGAGATCACGAACGTCACCACCAGCAATCCGAGCAACGTAGGCACGAACCACAGCAACCGATGCAGCGCGAGAGCGAGGAGCCTCATCGGAGGCTAAGCTAGGACGTTTCCAGCGCCGGCTCCGCCGGCGCAATCGATCCTGGGGGGAGGTGCCGGAGGGGGCCGTCGAGGCCCCCTCCGGTGAGGATGAGGGGCAGAGCCCCCCTCCGGGTCACTTGGAGTACGAGAGCCAGCGGATCTCCTGCCCGTTGCCGATGGGGCTGAAGCGGATGCCTTCGATGTTCTTGGCCCAGGGGCCGAAGTACTTGGTGTTGTAGATCCAGACCCCGGCGGCGTCGCTCACCACGATGCGGGCCGCCTCCTGGTAGGCCTTCTCGCGGACGGCGCGATCCGTGGTCTTGAGCGCCGAGTCCAGCAGATCGTCCACCTTCGGGTTCTTGTAGAAGCTCGAGGCCTTGAAGGTACCCCATTGCTTGGAGTTGAACATCTCGCCGATCCAGTTGTTGGGGTCGGCGTAGTACGTGCTGATCCAGTAGACGACCAGGTCGGGCGAGGTCTCCGGCTTCTTCATCCGCTCGACCATCGCCGGCCACACCTCGCTCGTCATCTTGGTCTCGAGCCCGAGCTTGCGCAGGCCGTTGGCCATGACGGTCGCCGCCTGCTCGGTCTGGCTGAAGCCCTGCAGATACCCGACGGTGAGCGGCCGGTCCACCTTGGCCTGGGCCTGCCCGAGCTCCTGCTTGGCCTTGTCCAGGCTGTAGGTGTAGCCCTTCACGTCCTTCGGCACGCCCCACATGTTGTTCGGGATCGGCACCGGGTTGCGCTCCACGGTGCCGCCGAGGATCTCCTTGTTGAAGCCGTCGTAGTCGAAGGCGTAGCTGATCGCGCGGCGCACGTGCACGTCGGTCATGGGCGCGCGCTGGTTGTTGATCTGGAACATCATGATCCGCATCGACTCCGCTTCCACGATCTTGACGTTCGACGCCTCGCGCAGCCGCTTGACCTGGTCGTTGGGCAGGTAGCCGCCGGTGCCCTGGTAGTCGCCCTTGATCATGCCGAGCACGCGCGTGTTGTCCTCCTTCACGAAGCGGAAGTCGATCTCGTCGATGGGCTTCGGTCCCCACGGCATGAAGTGGCCGGCGAAGCGCTTGGCCTGGAACCCGATCGCCGGGTCGTAACGCGTCAGCTGGTACGAGCCGGATCCGGCCTCGTTGTTGGTGAGCCACGCCGCGCCCCAGTCGCCGTCCTTCTCGTGCTTCTTGAGCAGGGCGGAGTTGACCACGTGGATCTCGGGCACCACCGCCAGGAAGAT
>DATFYA010000203.1 GCA_035315345.1 Candidatus Methylomirabilota bacterium | reverse complement strand
GTCGAGCATGTCGGCGCCCTCGCCGAAGGCCATGACCACACCGGAGCCGAGCGTCGCGCCGATCGCCCGCGTCCCCTCGAAGGTCAGGGGGACGTCGAGCTGGTCGGGTCCGACGAATACCCCGGCCGCGCCGCCCAGGAGCACCGCGCGCACCGGCGCGGCGCCGGCCAGCGTGAGCAGCGCGCGCAGGGTGATGCCGAAGGGCGCCTCGTAGAGGCCCGGCCGGGCGACCGCGCCGGAGACGCAGAAGAGCTTGGGGCCGGCCGAGCCGCTGGTGCCGATGCCGCCATAGGCGGCGCCGCCCGCGCGCAGCAGCGCCGGCACGTTCACGAGCGTCTCCACGTTGTTGACCACGGTGGGCCGCCCGAAGAGCCCGATCTCTACCGGGAACGGCGGCTTGTTGCGGGGCTCGCCGCGCTTGCCCTCGATCGAGTTGAACAGGGCGGTCTCCTCACCGCAGATATAAGCGCCGGCCCCTCGCCGGATCTCGATGTCGAAGGCGAAGCCCCGGCCCAGCACGTCGCCGCCCAGCAGCCCCGCCGCGCGCGCCGCCGTGATCGCGTCGGCCATCCGCTCCGCGGCCAGCGGGTACTCGCCGCGCAGGTAGAGGTAGCCGCGCGCGCAGCCGGTCGCGTAGCCGGCGAGGGTCATGCCCTCGACGACCGCGAAAGGGTCTTCCTCCATCAGCAACCGGTCCTTGAACGTGCCCGGCTCCGACTCGTCCGCGTTGCAGACCAGGTAGTGCGGCCGCGCGGGGGCCTTCGCGACCGCGTCCCACTTGCGCCCGGTCGGGAACGCGGCGCCGCCGCGGCCGACCAGCTTCGAGGCCGTGACCTCCTCGATCACGCCGGCCGGCCCGAGCTCCAACGCGCGGGCCAGCGCGCGGTAGCCGTCGCTCGCCCGGTAGGCGTCGAGGCTCCGCGGGTCCACGCGCCCGATGCGCTGGAGCAGGCGGAGGCCGGGCTGTCCGGCTTGCGGGACCGAGCGGGTGATCGGCGCGTTGACGCTGGCCTGCCCCTCACCCTGCCCTCTCCCCTCAGGGGAGAGGGATGTGTCGGGGGTGGCGGGTGGGTTGCGGAGCGCGGCGAGGACCATCTCCGCGTTCTCGGCGGGGGCCAGCGTGATCGCGCGGGGAGCCTCGCCGGCGGCGATGACGAGGACGGCGGGGGCGCGCTCGCACTGGCCCAGGCACGGGCTCCGCATCCACGTCGTGCCGCTCCCGTCGCGCGGCGCGCCGGCCGCGCCCAGCGTGCGCTCGAGGGCCTCGCACAGCGCCTCGCCGCCCTTGATGCGGCAGGCGATGTCGTCGCACACGTGGGCGACCACGGGTGGGCGGGGCGTCGTGGCCAGCAGGTGATAGAAGGTGACCACGCCCCACAGCTCGGCGGGCGGCACCTCGAGCCGGCGGCTGATCTCGTTGAGCGCGCCCCGGCTCACCCAGCCGATGCGCGCCTGGACCGCGTTCAGCGCGGGCAGCACCAGGTCGCGCCGCGGGGTGTCGCCCACCACGGCATCGATGGCGGCGCGCTCGGCGGCGGTGACGCTCGGACCGACGATCTTGAGGTCGATCGGCTCAGGTCCCCAGGCGCTCGATGCGGATCGCGGTCGCCTTGAACTCGGCCGTCCCCGACTTGGGGTCGGTCGCGTCGATCGTGAGCAGGTTGGTGGCCACGTCGTCCTGGAAGTGGAGCGTCATGAAGGCCAGGCCGCGCCGGAGCCCGTCGTCGAGGCGCACCGGCACCTCCACGGCGCCGCGGCGCGAGCGCACGCGCACCACCTCACCCTCGCGCACGCCGTAGCGGTCGGCGTCCTCGGGCGAGACGTCGAGGGTCTCGCCGCGACGCAGCGGCGAGGCGTAGGCGGACGTCTGCACGCCGGTGTTGTAGTCGTCGAGCCGCCGTCCGGTGGTCAACCGCACCGGGAACTCGTCGTCGAGACGGTCCACCGGTGGATCGTGCTGGACCGGTTGGAAGGCCACCCGCGGGCCCCGCAGCGGCCGCTCCCACAGCCGGCTGTGCAGGAACAGCTCGCCCGGGTGCTCCTCGTCGTAGCACGGCCACTGCAGCCCGCCGTGCTTGTCCAGGCGCGCGTAGCTCATGCCCGCGTGCATCGGCGAGAGGCTGCGCAGCTCGTTCCAGACCGTCTCGGCGTCCGGCCGCCCCCAGTCGTGCCCCAGGCGCCGGGCCAGGTCGAAGAGGATGTCCAGGTCGTCGCGGCTGCCCGGCGGGGCGTCGAGCGCGCGGCGCACGCGCTGCACCCGACGCTCGCTGTTGGTCACGGTGCCCTCCGATTCGCACCACGCCGCGCTCGCCGGCAGGACCACGTGGGCCAGCTCCGCGGTGCCCGTGAAGAACAGATCCTGCACCACCAGGCAGTCCAGTCCCTCGAGGACGTGCCGGGCGTGGTGCTGGTCGGCCTCGGACTGGAGCGGGTTCTCCCCGATGACGTAGAGCGCGCGCAGGGCGCCGCGCCCCATGGCCTCGAACATCTCCGACAGGTGCCAGCCCTTCGCGGGCGGCACCGCCGTCCCCCACGCGCGGTCGAACTTCGCGCGCAGCGGGTCGTTCTCCACGTGCTGGAAGCCCGGGAGCCGGTCGGGCAGGGCGCCCATGTCGCCACCGCCCTGGACGTTGTTCTGCCCGCGGAGCGGATTGAGCCCGCTGCCGTAGCGACCCACGTGGCCGGTCAGCAGCGAGAGGTTGACCAGCGCGAGCACGTTGTCGACCGCGTTGTGGTGCTCGGTGATGCCGAGCGTCCAGCAGATCATGGCGCGGCCGGCCCGCGCGTAGGCGTGGGCCATGGTATGGATCAGCTCGGCGGGCACCCCGGTCTCACGCTCGGCCCAGGCGAGGGTGCAGGGCTCGACCGCGGCCCGGTATGCCTCGAACCCCTCGGTCGCGCTCGCGATGAACTCGCGGTGCTCGAGCCCGGCCGCGATGATCTCGCGGCCCATCGCGTTGGCCAGCGCGATGTCCGAGCCCACGTCGAGGGCCGCCCAGCGCTCCGCCCACTGCGCGGAGCTGGTCCGACGCGGGTCGATGGCGAAGAGGCGCGCGCCGTGGCGGAGGCCCTTGAGCAGGTGATGGAAGAAGATCGGGTGCGTCTCCCGCGCGTTCGAGCCCCAGAGGAGGATGAGATCGGTCTCCTCGATCTCCCGGTACGAGCTGGTTCCCCCGCCCGCCCCGAACACCGTCGCCAGCCCGGCGACGCTGGGGGCGTGTCACGTGCGGTTGCAGCTGTCGATGTTGTTGCTGCCGACGACGGTGCGCGCGAACTTCTGGGCGACGTAGTTCACCTCGTTCGTGCTCTTCGAGCAGCTGAAGAGCCCGAACGCGTGGGGCCCGTGGTCGGCGACCACGCGCCGCAGGCCGGCGGCGGCCCGGTCGAGCGCCTCCTCCCAGGTCGCGGAGCGGAACCCGGAGGGGCCGCGGCGTTCCCGGATCAGTGGCTGGGTGAGCCGGTGATAGCGGTGAGACATCTGGTCCACTCCATCGTGGAACACCCCACCGGGGAGTCGTCCCGAGGCCGGTGTTGGGCAGGTCCGACGATACTATGGCGCGCGGAAAAACGTCAAATCATCCGTCGCCATCCGCGCCGGGCGCCGATCGCGCCCACGGTCGCCGACGGCCTCGTCCATGCGATGAGGCCGCTCGGCGCGAAAGGCCCCGCGCTGGTGCTCGTGGCGGCCGGCGGCAATCGGGACGCCGCGATGGGACGCTTCCGGAACGCGCCGCACGACGTGGTCGTCGCCATCGCCGAGCAGATCGGCGGCGCGTGGAAGATCACCGAGCTGCGGTCGGTCGTCGAGCACTGACCGCGTCCCCGCCACCTTCTTTCCTAGGCCCAAGGTCTCACCGCCGATCGGCCAAGGTCCGATAGCCCAAGGTCCGATGGATCCCGTCTCGACCGATGTCTAGAGTCGCGTCGCTCGACCGGGAGCCGCACGGTCGGCACGGAAGCGTGCCGGCCCGGAAAGGACGACGCCATGGCCGAGAACCTGGTCGACATGCTGCGCGACGATTTTTTCGTTGACGCGTCCACGTCGCACCTTCATGCTGCCGTCGCGTTCACGATGCGACGCGGAGGAGGTGGCGCGTGATCTTCAGGGAATGCTTCGCGATCCGGTACCAGCGCCTCATCACCGCCATCAGCGGTCACGTCGTGGCGGACGAAGACGGGATGGACGCTCATCCCATCCTCCTGGTGCGCGCCCTCGTGCCTCGATCGGACGCGGTGGTCGCCGAGACCACCACGACGAAGTTCGGCGAGTTCCGCCTGGAGGTGGGCCTGCCGGTTCCCGTGTCGCTGCACGTGCTGGTGCAGGACGCGGGCGGCGCGCGCCTCGGCGAATCCGTGGTCGAGGTGCGCGAGCCGGTGCAGGCGCTGCGCGTGCGCGTACCCCGCGCGGTGCTTCAGCGGGCGGTCCCGGTCCGGCGCGAGCATGCCCCGCCCGCCCTGCTCGTGCGCGCCTCGGCGGCGGCGCTGCGAGGGCACGTGAGCGCGTTGATCCGCGAGGGGACGCTGGACGTGGAGGCGACGGACGCCCTGGAGCAGGCGATCCGGCCCCTGGCGTGGGCCGATGGACTGATGGCGGACGCCCGCGGCGTGCTCGCCGGCGACATGGAGGCCGGGGACCGGTTGCGAGCCGCGCTCCTGTCGCTGGGAGCCGGACCGAGCCTCGGGCAAGACGATGACGCCGGGTCGGAGCGCGCCGCCGACGACGTGGAGAGCGAGCGTCCGGACGCCCAGCGCATCCTCGATCGCGTCGGGCTGGCCCAGATCGCCGCGGCGGTGGTCTGGGCCGTGGAGGATCCGGCGGAGATCCGGGCCGCGCTGAACGGCCTCGCCGCCGTGCTGTGGTCCAGCCCGTGGATCGACCTGTTGCTGCGCGCCTCCACCACCGGCGCGACCGGCGCGATGAAGCCCCTCATGGGCGGCCCGGGCCCGGGCTGGGGGCTGCCCCCCGCCATGCCGGGATTGCCTTCGGGGCCGCCGGGTCTTCCGCTGGGACCGGGACTGCCGCCGGGCTGGGGCAAGGTGCCCCGCCCGAAAGGCAAGATCCCCGGGAAGCTGGGCGATCTCGTGCCGGACTTCAAGCCGCCGCTCAACCAGATGCCGAGCGAGGAGGAGAAGTGCCTCATCGGCGCGCTGGCGCAGGTGGCCGAGCGCAAGAGGACGCTGCCGCAGTACGAGATCCGCACGATCGACGACCCGTCGGCGTGCCCGGGGGAGGTCGTGGTGCTGGGCGGTGTCAACTTCGGCGTGACGGGGTCGGTGGTGTTCCCGGGCAAGGGCGACGGGGTCGTCGCCACCGATGTCCTGGCGTGGTCGGACACCGCCATCCGCGTCCGGGTGCCGGCGGGCGCCGGGCCGGGCGTGATCCGGCTCTCGATCTACGAGGGCAGCCTCTGCCTGTGCGGGCGCATCTGGTCGATCTACCGGCTGGGTCGCACGCTGCCGTTCTTCGCGGGCGGGGTGCCCGCGATCCTCGACTTCAAGATCGACGGCGTCTCGTCCGCGATCTCCGTCGAGCCCGGAGCCGGCGTGTCCGTCACCTTCGCGTCGAGCGTGGGACCGGGCGTGACCACCCAGGTGGTCGTGCGCAACGGCGGCGCCGTCGTGTTCGACACGGGCGCGCTTCCCGGAGGCGTGCACGCGGTGACCTTCACCGCTCCGTCGGTCAGCGCCCCGACCACGCTGCAGGCGGAGGCCAGCGCCACGAACGATTGCGGCACATCTCGCGAGACCCTGAGCGTCCTCGTCGTGAAGCAGCCGGCGCTCCGCGTGCTCGGAGTCGAGGTGACGCAAGCCATTCAGCGCCTGGACAACAGCCTCCGCCTCGGGGCGAGACGGCGCACGCTGGTGCGGGTGTACCTGGATGCCGGCCTCGGCCTCTTCGGGTTCGCGGGAAGCTCCTCCACGCTGCCCGGGGTCACGGGAACCATCAGCCTCTGGCGGGACAATCAGCATCTCGCGACCGTGCCGGCATTGAACAGTCCCTATACCACCATCGCCACCTTCTTCCCCACTGCGCGGTACGCCCTGGGCGGCTCGCTGAACTTCCTGCTGCCCACCGAGCACCTGTTCGGCGATCTCCGGCTCGACGTCAACGTCCGGGTCGAGACGTTTCCCGCGGGGGTCGAGGACGGACCGAACTGCACCGCGGTCCGCACGGTCCACGTGAAGTTCGAGCCGCTGAAGAAGGTGAGCCTCGTCCGGATCATGCTGGCGGACGACTGGCGCAACCTGCCCGCCCCGACGGTGGCCGAGTGGCAGACCGCGCTCCAGGGTGCCATCGCCCGCTTCCCGGTCGCCGACGACGGATGGGAGATCCGCGTTCATCCCGGCTACACCGTCGTCACCGTGGACCGCGATCTGGGCACCGGCGACGGCTGGGACGATCTGCTCGAGGACCTCGACGACGTGGCGGGCGACGCCGACGATTCCTGGGACCATCGCTGGGTGGGGCTGCTTCCCGCGTTCCGGCCGGGCATCGATTCCTTCACCACGAAGGGCTCGGCCCGCTCGGAGACGACCGATCGGCCGTGGCCCCTGAGCAACGACTACCTGGTGATGGCCTGCGTGGCCGGTCGACCGGAGGTGTTCGCGCACGAGCTGGGTCACACCTTTGGCATGCACCACGCGAATTGCCCGGCGGGAGGCCCCGACGACATCGATCCGGGCCTGCCCGCCTACATCGAGGAGACCGGGGTCGACGTCTACGCGATGACGCCCGTCGTCGATACGATCACCGGCGAGCTGATGGGCTATTGCGCGGGCAACGGGCTCTGGCCATCGACCGTGACGTGGCAACGCTCCGTGCAAGGGCTGGCCTGACATGCCGGCGGGTGAGTCCGCGGCGGTCCGCTACCTGCGCGTGATCGGTCGCCTGTACCGAGACGGGCGGCTCCATCTGCGGCCGTGCTATCTCACCACCCAGGCGCCGTGGAGCGACCGCGAGGGGGTCGGCGACAGCCCGCTCGCCGCCGAGCTGCTCACCGAGAGGGGAGAGTCGCTGGGCCGCTACCCGCTGCGGGTCTACTCGCCGTGCACCTACGACGGCCGGCCGGCAACGGAGGCGGTGCGCGGCTGGGTGCCGTTTCACCCCGACACGCGCGCGGTGCGCTTCACGCACCGGGACCGCGTCGTGCTCGAGATCCGGCGCGCGGAGCGGCCTCCCGAGGTTGCGTTGACCTGGCGGCCGCCGGACGAGATCCACGGGCGGCACCGCGTGACCTGGGAGGCACGGTCCCCTCGCGATGCCGCGCTCCAGTTCTTGCTGCGGTACAGCCACGACGGGGGCCGGCGCTGGCAGCGGGTGGGATGGCGCACCGAGGCGCGCGACGCCACGGTCGACTTCGATCAGCTGCCGGGGGGCGAGCGATGCCTCGTCGCGGTCGTCGCGACGGACGGCGTCGATACCACCACGGTCGAGAGCCCGCCCTTCGCGGTGGCCCTCAAGCGGTGTCAGGCGTTCATCGTGGCGCCGGTCGACGGAGCCGTGGTGGCTGCCGGCGGACCGATGCAGCTGCTCGGACAGGGTTTCTGGATGGAGGAATCCCGGGTCGAGCGGGACCACCTCCGCTGGACGTCGTCGCTCGATGGCGACCTCGGGCGGGGAGCCAGTGTGCGGGTCGATCGGCTGTCCGAGGGCCAGCACCGCATCACGCTCGCGGCCGGAGAGAACGGTCGGGTCGGGACGGAGACCGTCACCATCACCGTCTCCGGGGGGGCCCGCTCCCGTCCCGAAACGGCGTCCTGACCGGGCGGTCGAGCATCGAGGAAGGAGGAGCCGGCGTGCCGCGGATCAACGAGGCGTTCCTCAATCTCAAGGCGAGCTACCTCTTCGCCGAGGTCAAGAAGCGGACCCAGGCGTACCGGGCCGCGCATCCCGACGCCCGCCTGATCGATCTCGGCATCGGCGACGTCACGCTGCCGCTGCCGCCGGTGGTGGTGGACGCCCTGCAGGCGGCCACCCGGGAGCAGGCACGGGCCGAGACCCTCCGAGGCTACGGGCCCTACGTGGGCTACGAGTTCCTCCGCGCCGCGATCGCCGAGCACGACTTCGGCAGCCGCGGCGTGACGCTCGCGCCCGACGAGATCTTCGTCAGCGACGGCGGCAAGAGCGACGCGGCCAACATCCAGGAGCTGTTCGCGCCGGACGCGGTGGTGGCCCTGATGGATCCGGCCTATCCGGTCTACGCCGACGCCAATGTCATCGCGGGGCGCTCCGGCCCCGCCGACGCGAGCGGCCGCTACCCCGGCTTCGTCTACCTGCCGTGCACCGCCGAGAACGACTTCCAGCCCGCGCTGCCCGACCGGCCCGTCGACCTCATCTATCTCTGCTACCCGAACAACCCGACCGGCGCGGTGATGACCCGCGCGATGCTGCGCCGCTGGGTGGACTACGCGCGCGCGCACGAGGCGGTGATCGTCTACGACGCGGCCTACGAGGCCTACATCCGCGATCCCGACGTGCCGCGGTCGATCTACGAGATCGAGGGGGCGCGCGCGGTCGCGATCGAGTCGCGCAGCTTCTCCAAGAGCGCCGGCTTCACCGGCCTGCGGATGGCCTACACGGTGGTGCCGCGCGAAGCGCAGGGCCGCACCGCGGCCGGCGCGGCGGCCAGCCTGAACCAGCTCTGGCTGCGGCGCACCGCGACCAAGTCGAACGGCCCGCCGTACATCGTGCAGCGGGCCGCCGCCGCGGTCTACACCCCCGAGGGCCAGAAGCAGGTGCGCGGGCTCGTCGACTCCTACATGGACAACGCGCGCACGCTGCGCGAAGGGCTGGAGCGGGCCGGCCTCACGGTGTACGGCGGTCGGAACGCGCCCTACATCTGGATCCGGACGCCGGCGGGCACGTCGTCGTGGGATTTCTTCGACCGGCTCCTGGCCGAGGCGCAGGTCGTGGGCGTGCCCGGCTCGGGCTTCGGCCCGAGCGGCGAGGGGTACTTCCGCGTGACCGCCTTCGGCTCCCACGCCGACAGCGTCGAGGCCGTCCAGCGCATCGCGACGCGCCTGCGCGGCTAGCCGCTCCGCGCGCCGGCTGCTATCATCCCGCCGTGATCAAGGTCGTCACCTGCATCAAGCGCCGGCCCGGGATGTCGGTGGAGGATTTCCAGGCCTACTGGCGCGAGCGTCATCCCGAGGTGGTGGTGCGCTTGCCCGGCATCCGGCGCTACGTCCAGTCGCACACGCGGCCGGCCGGCTATCGCACGGGCACGCCGGTCTGGGACGGCATCGCCGAGGTCTGGTTCGACGACGGCCGCGCGATGCACGCGTTGCGGGGCAGCCCGGAGATGGCGGCGGTCGAGGCCGACGAGGCGCGCTTCATCGACCGCGCGGCGACGCGGGTGATCGCCACCGACGAGCACGTCATCAAGAACGAGCCGGTGCCGGCCGGGGCCGCCAAGAACGTGGAGCTCGTCACCCGCAAGCCCGGTCTCGCGGTGGCGGAGTTCCAGCGCTACTGGCGAGACATCCACGGTCCACTGGCCGCCCAGATCCCCATGATCCGCCGCTACGTGCAGAGCCACACGCGCGCCTCCGCCTACGAGCGGGGACGGACGCCCGCCTACGACGGCGTGGCCATCACGTGGTTCGACGACACCCAGGCGATGCGCGCCTCCGCCGGCACCGCCCAGTACGCGCTCGTGCGGGCCGACGAGCCGCACTTCATCGCGCCGGGCGCGCTGCCGATCATCATCACCACCGAGCACGTGATCCTGCCCTAGATGCCCGACGATCGCCGGACCCCGGTCGCCGACGCGCTCATCGACTTCGCGCTGGGTCTCGACCTGCGCACGCTCCCCGGCGCGGTGACCGAGGCCGCGGCGCTCTGCCTCACCGACTGGATCGGCGCGGCCATTCGAGGCTCGACCGAGCCGCTGGCCGCCGCGCTCGACACGGTGGTGGGCGCCAGCGGCGGGGACCCGCAGGCGACGATCATCGGGCGCGGCCGCCGGACCAGCGCGCTGCTGGCCGCGCTGGCCAACGGCGCCCAGGGGCACGCGCTCGACTTCGACGACACGCACCTGGCCTCGATCGTCCACGGCTCGGCGCCGGTCGCGCCGGCGGCGCTGGCCGTCGCGGAGTGGCGCGGCCGCTCCGGCGCGGCCGTGCTCGAAGCCTTCGTCGCCGGCTTCGAGGTCGAGACGCGGATCGGCCGGGTGATCGGCCCGTTGCTCGCCGACCGCGGCTTCCACGTCACCGCGGTCCTCGGCCACTTCGGGGCAGTCGCGGCGGCGGGCCGGCTGCTGGGGCTCACCGCCGAGCCGATGGGCCGCGCCCTCGGCATCGCGGGCACGCAGGCCGCCGGGCTCGAGCAGTCGCTCGGCACGATGAGCAAGCCGCTCCATCCGGGCAAGGCCGCCATGAACGGCATCCTGGCCGCCCTGCTCGCCCGCGAGGGCTTCACCGGCCCCACCGGGATCCTGGACGCGCGGCCCGGCTTGCCCGGCACCTTCGTCGGCCTCACCGACCTGAGCCCGGCCCTGGCGGATCTGGGCACCCGCTTCGAGATCCTCGACAACAGCACCAAGCTCTACGCGGCCTGCCATCTGCTGCACGCGACGATCGACGCCGGCCGCGCGATCCGCGAGCGCGCCGCACCGGCGGCCGAGGCGATCGCCGAAGTCGAGTGCCACGTGCCGCCGCTCGCGGTCAAGGTCGCGGCGATTCCGGCGCCCCGCACCGGGCTCGAGGCCAAGTTCAGCGCGGCCTACTGCGCGGCGCTCGCGCTCAGCCGGGGCGACGCCGCCGAGTCCGACTTCGCCGCGCCCGAGCCGAGCCTGCTCGCGCTGGCCGGCCGCATCCGGCCGGTGGCCGACTCCACGCTCCGCATCCCCGAGGCCCGCATGCGCGTGCGGCTGCGTGACGGGCGCGTGCTCGACGAGGCGGTGCGGGCGGCGCGCGGCACGCCCGGCCGTCCGGTGTCTCGACGCGACGTGGAGGAGAAGTTCCGCCGGCTGGCCGGCGTCGTCCTGCCCGGCGCGCAGGTGGACCGGCTCCTGGAGCACCTCGGGCGTCTGCCCACGCTGCCCGACGTCGGACCACTGCTGCGCCTCACCTTCAAAGGAGAGCGGCCATGAAGTTCGGATTGCGCTACGCGAGCCTCGGACGCTATGGCAACGGACCGGCGGCGGTGGAGCTGGCGCAGGCCGCCGAGGCCGCCGGCTTCGACTCGATCTGGACGGTCGAGCACGTGGTGGTGCCGCAGGCCTACCAGTCGCGCTATCCGTACTCCGCCTCCGGGCGCATGGGCTCGGGCCTCGAGGACTTCCCGATCCCCGACCCGCTGATCTGGCTCGCCTACATCGCCTCGGCCACCCGCACGATCAAGCTCGGCACCGCGATCCTCATCCTGCCGCAGCGCAACCCGGTGGTGACCGCGAAGGCGGTGGCCACGCTCGACCACCTGGCCGGCGGGGGGCGCGTGCTGCTGGGCATCGGCGTGGGCTGGCTCGCCGAGGAGTTCGCCGCGCTCGGCCTGCCGTTCGCGGACCGCGGGCCGCGCACCGACGAGTACGTGGAGGCCATGCGCGCGCTGTGGAGCCAGGAGTGCGCCACCTTCAAGGGCCGGTTCGTGTCGTTCGAGCGCGTCTACTGCCGGCCGCTACCGCCCGAGCGGCGCATCCCGATCATCGTGGGCGGCGACACCGCGGCGGCCGCGCGCCGCGCCGGGCGGCTCGGCGATGGCTACTTCCCGGCCCGCACCCCGTCACCCGCGCTGCTCGATGAGATGCGGCGGGCCGCGGAGGCCGCCGGCCGCGATCCGAAGTCGATCGAGATCACGGTGGCGGCGCCCGCCGACCCGGCGGAGATCGAGGCACTCGCCCGCCAGGGAATCTCGCGGGTCGGAGTGCCGGTGAGCGCGGCGGCCGGCCTGCCCGCGCAGGTGAAGACCCCGGACGACGTGCTGCGCTACGGCCGCGAGGTGATCGCGCACTTCCGCTGACGGGGTCAGGTCTTGCATTACGACATTTCCCCGACCCTTCCGTGGTCGAATCGCCATGGGACCTTGGTCGTATGCCGTGAGTCCCCCTTGACGCGCGTCGGGTTCGGGTGGAGCCTCGCCGGTATCCGGTCACCGTCGTCACCCCCCGATCACGAGGAGGACAGGGCATGGCCCGAGACGCGAGCATCGTCACCGCGATCTGCCTGGCCGCCGGGTTGCTGGCCGGCTGCAGCACCGCTCCCACCACCACCGCCGAGAAGGACGAGCTGACCCGCAAGGCGCAAGCCGAGCGCCAGGAATGGAGCAAGCTCGATCCCGGCATCGAGGAGATGGCCAAGAAGAGCCACGCCTTCGCCTTCTTCCCCGAGATCACCAAGGGCGGGCTCGTCTTCGGCGGCGCCTACGGCCGCGGCGTCGTCTTCGAGCGGGGCCAGCACATCGGCTATGCCGACGTGACCCAGGCCTCGTTCGGCCTGCAGGCCGGCGGCCAGACCTACAGCGAGCTGATCGTGTTCGAGGACAAGGCGGCGCTCGACCGCTTCAAGCAGAACCGCACCGATTTCGGCGCCAACGCGTCGGCCATCATCGCCGAGACCGGCGCGGCCACCAACGCGCGCTTCGTCGACGGCGTGGCCGTCTTCGTGCGGCCGCTGGTCGGCGCCATGGCGGAGGCCTCGCTCGGCGGTCAGCGGACCACCTACATGGCCAAGTGAGCCGCGCGTCCGGCCCTGGCGCGCCCAAGCGAAAGGAAAGGGGATCCACCATGAGCCTGTTCGGCAGCATCCTTCAGAAGCTCGGATTCAATCGTCCCGCCGCTGAAGCCGCTCCCGCCCCCCAGGCTGCCCCGGTGCCGTCGGCGCCGGCCGCCCCGGTGGTCACCGCGCCGCCCCCGCCGGTGGCGATCACGGTGGTGGACGTGGTGGCCAAGCTGGAAGGCCTCGCCGCCGCGAATCCGCAGAAGCTCAACTGGAAGGTCTCGATCGTGGACCTGCTCAAGCTCCTCGACCTCGACAGCAGCCTCGCCTCCCGCAAGGAATTGGCGACGGAGCTGGGGTGTCCCGCCGAGAAGATGGGCGACTCCGCGCAGATGAACATGTGGCTGCACAAGACCGTGCTGCAGAAGCTGGCCGACAACGGCGGCAACGTCCCGAAGGAGCTGCTGAGCTGAGGAGGACCCCGCATGGCGAGCAAGGCGAGCTTCTCCCCCGAGGAATGGACGAAGGTGCTGCAGAGCGTGATGATGGCCGGCATCGCGGTCACCGCGGCCGAGCCGAGCGGGCTGTGGGGGACGCTGAAGGAGAGCATGGTCGCCGGCCACGCCCTGCTCGAGGCCAAGAGCGATACGAAATCCAGTGAGCTGATCAAGGCGGTAGCCGCGGACTTCGAGACGTCCGAAGGCCGCGCCGCCGCCCGGGATCGGCTGCAGGCGACGCTCACCGGCAGCAAGCCTGGCGAGGTCAAGGCCAAGGCGGTCGCGGCGGTGCGCGACGCCGCCGCGCTGCTGGACGCCAAGGCGCCGGACGAGGCGGCCGCCTTCAAGGCGTGGCTGCGTCACATCAGCCAGGCGGTGGCCGAGGCCTCCACCGAGGGCGGCTTCCTGGGCTTCGGCGGCGTGCGCGTCAGCGAGGCCGAGAAGGCGACGCTGGCCGAGATATCCGGCGCCCTCGGCGTGAAAGGCTGAAGGACCCGGTCCTCAGGACGGGATCACGTCGATCGGCAAGAGGTCATCGTGGCGAACGGATCTCCACCTCGACGTTGAGGGGGCCGTAGAGGTAGTGGACCGGAGGCTCCGGCACGGTCCAGTCCCCGTACACCGCCTCGAGGAAGCCCTCCGGGTCGGCCGGGACGGCGACCTCGATGCCGTCCACGAAGCTGGCGATCCGCAGGCCCGCGAAGATCGACTTGTCGAAGCGGTAGTGGAAGATCCGGGCGGGATCGGCGTCGGCGTTGGTGATGGCCCAGCCGCCGCGGGCCGGCTTCACCACGTCCACGTCGACGAAGAGGCGCGGGTGCTGCGGGTGCACCAGCGAGAGCTTGAACTCGTTGTCGATGCGCACGCCGTACCCGCGGGCCCTCATGGCCGCTCGCCACGCCGGCAGCCGAGCCGCGTCGCCGTCGAGGATGCCGAGGTCGATGTCGCGATCGCCCACGATGAAGCCGCCGTCGCGCACGCAGCCCAGCAGGCTGCCCCACAGCAGGAACGGCCGTAACCCCGCCTCGGCGGCGAGGGCGAGCGTCTCGGCCAGCACCCGCGGTCCGTTGACCAGCAGATCGAAGGCGGCCAGCCCGAGCCGACCGGCTCGGACGGCGCCGAGATGGCGCGACGCCCGGGCGGGATGCCGGCGGCCGCGGGCCAGGGCGCGGGCGAGCTGGCGATAGGGCGACGGCATCCGTGGGCGGTGCAGGAAGGAGCGGGCCAGCGCGAGCGGCGATCGGGCCGCCGGCGGCCCGTCGAGGCGAGTCCGCTCCCGGGCGCAGCGCTCGTAGTCCGCCGGCGTGTCGATCTCCCACCACGGCAATCCCGCGGTGTACACGGGCCAGAGCCCGTCGCCGCTCATCAGCACGTCGTAGGCGCGGTTGGGGAACTCGCGCTGGCCCCCGGCGGCAATGACCGCGTCGATGCGGTCGAGGAAGGCCGCCGAGTCGCGCGCGCCGATCTTCACCAGCTGACCGCTCTCCCCGACCGATCGCGTGGGCGGCACGTCCCGGCTGTACCGCACGATGCGTCCCTCGCGCAGCTCGACGTGGAACTCGCCGTCGACGTGCGGACGCAGCGGATCGACGAGACACGCGTTGGCGTGCGGCGACCGGAGCAGGCGCTTCACGATCGTCGGGCGGTACAGGACGTCGGCGTTCTGGAAGACGAAGGCCGAGCCCCTGACCGCGTCGGCGGCCGCGTGCAGCGACACGATGCTGTTGGTGGAGGCGTAGCGGTCGTTGCGGACGACGCGGCATCGGCCCGCCACGTGCTCGATCACGCGGTCGGCCAGATGACCGGCGACGACCGTGACGTCGGTGATCCCCGCCGCGGCCAGCGTCTCCAGCTGGTGGTCGAGCAGGGCGCGGCCGTCGATCGGGAGCAGGCACTTGGGCGAGCGCTCGGTGAGCGCCCCGAGGCGGACGCCGGCGCCGGCGGCGAGGACGACCGCCTTCGGGGGCACGTGTCGATCCTCGGCTATTGGATCAGCGCGTCGGCCCGGACGAGCACCGACGGGGGAATCGCGAGCCCGATCGCCTTCGCGGTCTTCGCGTTGATGACCAGCTCGAACTTGGTGGGCTGCTCCACCGGAAGCGTGGCGGGGGACGCGCCCTTCAGGATCTTGTCGACGACGACCGCCCCGTGCCGGAACATCGCGACGAAGTCCGTGCCGTACGACATCAGCAGGCCGCCCTCGGCCCAGCCGCGGTGCGAGCCCGAGGTGGGGAGTCGCTGCTCGATGGCCAGCTCGGCGGCGAGGGCGGGGAGGCGATCGATGCGCCCCGCCGCGTAGCGCTGCTCGAGGACCAGGTTCTGCCCTTCGACGTAGCCCAGCTGACGGAGTCCGTCACGGAAGGCGGCGAGCCAGGGCTTGTACTGCTCGAGGTCCTCCGCGACCAGCGAGAGGAAGCCGATCCGCCAGGTTCGCGCGGCCGGCTGCGCGTCGGCGGGGTGCGTCGCGCCGAGATTGCAGACGGCCACCACGACGAGGGCGAGCGTCCGGAACCTCACGGCGAGGTACTGTTGCACGTCGGCGGGCCGAAGGCAATCAGTGGCGGCCGTCCGGCGGCCCGGCCGAGCCGTCCGGCGCGCGATCGACGACCCAGAGCGTGCCCGACGGCGCCAGCATGCGCCGGTAGGGCACCGCGTGCAGCACGCGGGCCCCGGCGGGCAGTCGCTTGACGATACCGTAGCGGCCGGGGCGGCCCCCGTTCACGTCGGAGACCGCGACGCCGCCGTTGGCGGCCCGCTGCGCGTGCTCGGGATGCGCGTACTGCAGCCAGCCGTTGATGACGTAGCCGCCGTCCAGACGGCGCGCGTCGATCCCGGTGTCCCGAGCCCACGCCACCGCGGTCCACAGCGCGCGGTTGTACTGCAGATGATCCCAGGTGCCCACGCCGCTCACCGTGGCCATCATCGCCACGCCGAGCAGCGCCAGCCGTCGCCGCGGGACCCCGGCCGCGCCCAGCCGCAGCGCGACGACGATCGCGACGAGGGGCAGCGCGTACCGGTCGTAGAACAGCCACAGCACCGTGCCCATCGCGAAGTAGCCCAGCGCACCCCAGGCGAGGCCGCCCGCCTCGGGGCGCAGGCCGCGCCGAGCGAGCGGGGCCAGCGCGAGGGCGAGCGACAGGGTGGCCACGAACATCGCGGCGAGCGACCAGGGCAGGGAGCGGACGGGAGCCACGGTCAGCGGCGGAACGAGCGCCTCGGTCGCGCCCAGCTCGCGCAGGCTCCAGATGAACTCCGGATCGAGTGGCGCGCCGACTCCGCCCCGAGCGAGGAGCGTCCCGGTCAGCGCCGCCGCCGCGAGCAGCCCGACCGGCAGCGCGACGCGCGCGCGCTCGCGCGAGAGGCTGCCGAGCGCGAGCGGGGCCAGCGCGACCCCGAGCGTGCCGACCACCACGGTGAGGTTCGCGAGGAGCCAGCCGCCGAGCTGGAGCCCGTCGAAGGTGAAGTTCACCTGCCAGCGCCAGGCCCACGAGCCGTGGACCCAGGTGAGGTCGGCACGAGATTCGGTGAGCGACGGCCGGGCCAGCGTCAGGAGCGCCAGGACGACGATCGGCGCCGCCGCGGCGGCAAGCTGGACCCGCGTGGGTCTCCACCAGCGGGTGGACGAGGGCCATCGCGCGAGCAAGAGGACGCCCGCGAGGAAGATGCCCACCGGCCGGATCGCGACGGCCAGGCAGGCGAACAGGCTCGCGGCGGCCAGGGCGCGCGGCGAGCCCCGGGTGAGCGCGCGGACGAGGGCGGCGAAGGACCAGATCGTCACCGTGACGAACGGCACGTCGGTCATGAACGACAGCGAGAGGATGAAGTAGACCGGGTAGAAGGCCAGGACCGCGACGCCCACGAGGGCGTCGACGCGGCGGACGCCCAGCTCGCGCAGCAGCAGGTGGAGGCCCACCAGGCCGAGCAGCGAGGCCACCCACGTGGACAGGCGCAGCGCGCTGAACGAGAAGCCGAGCGGCAGGCAGAACAGCGCGCCCCAGAGCACGTGCGCGACGTTCTGGCTCACCGACCAGTCCAGGATCTTGAGCTCGCCGGTGCGCAGCAGGTGCTCGACCGCCCACGCGTAGACCCAGTCGTCGACGAAGGGCGCATCCTGCAGCGGGCGCAGCGCCACGAGGGGCACCGCCCATATCAGGACGATGAGTCCCAGGTCGGCGAGCCCCGGCCAGCGGGCGCGGAGGCTCCGAAGCCGGCCGCCCGCCGCCGAGCTCACGGCCGGCGCGTGGGGTGACCAGCGCGGGTGCGCTCGCGCAGCGTCGCTCGGCGTGGCATGGGGATCGGCTCTCGGGCCGATGCTGGCAGAGGGCCCGGGGCAAGTCAATCGACGGCGTGCTACCGTACCGGCGGCCCAGGCGCATGCTCTTCTTCGTCGCGCTGCTCGTGGAGGGGATCCTCGCCGGCTCCGTCTATGCTCTGGTGGCGCTGGCCTTCGTGGTGGTGTACCGCGCCTCGCGCGTCATCAACTTCTGCCTCGGCGAGTGGGTGACCTTCGCGGCGCAGCTGGTCGGCACCGGGACGCACGCGCTGGCCCTTCCCCTGGCCGGGGCGCTCGCCTTCGCCTCCGCGGGCATGGCGGTATTGGCGCTGGCGTTCAACCGCGTCGTGCTGCATCGGCTGATCGGCCAATCGCCGATCTCGCTCGTGATGGTCACCATCGGGTTCGGCGCGGTCCTGCAGGCGTCCACGGTGCTGTTCTTTCCCGCCGGCTCCGGGGCCATCTCGCTGCCGGTGCCGTCCGAGCCGATCGAGATCGGCGGGCTCTTCCTCGTGCCCGGCAAGCTGATCGCCGCCGCGATCGCCGGCCTCGGCGTGCTGATGGTCGCCCGGGTCTATCGCACGCGCACCGGCCTCGCCCTGCGCGCGATCGCGGACGATCCGCAGGCCGCGATGGCGAGCGGCATCGACATCGACCGCCACGTCGTGCTCACGTGGTCCATGGCCGGCGTCATCGCGGTGGTGGCGGGCACGCTCTCGGCCGCGGTGGGGGGCGGGGGACTGAGCCTCGTGCTCGTCGGGCTCAAGGTGTTCCCGATCGTCGTGGTCGGGGGCATGGACAGCGTGGTGGGCACCGTGGTGGGCGCGCTGCTGATCGGGGTGCTGGAGAGCGAGGCGGCCGGCTATCTCGACCCGGTGCTGGGCGCGGGGTTCAGCAGCCTCGCGCCGTATCTCGTGCTCCTCGGCGTCTTGCTGGTGCGGCCGTACGGTCTGTTCGGGACGCCCGGCATCGAGCGGATCTAGGTCCGGGCGCGTCGCGCGGGGCTACCGCCAGAGCACGCTGAGCCCGGCGCGCACGACGTAGTCCGGTCCCTGGCCGGCGAGGGAGGTCTGGATCCCCGCGTCGATCGCGAGCCGGCGCGTCAGGCGATAGACGAGCCCGACATTGACCGCCAGCAATCCGCGCCCGCCGCGCTCGTCGGCGGAGTTGGACAGCATCTCGAGGAAGCCCAGGAGCGACGGCGTGATGTCGTAGGAGAGCGAGGCGGTGGCGATGACCTGGGCGAGATAGCCGTTCGGGCGCGTCTGGCCCACCGCGGCGGCGCCCACGTTGACCTCGAGCTCGAAATCGTGCGGCAGCTCGAAGCTGGCGAGCAGCAGCACGCCGAAGTCGGGCCGGCCGGTGCCGATCGGCTCCTCGGCCGCGGGCAGCTTCGCGAAGACCTTCACGCCCAGGTGCGGCGGCCACCGGGCGTCCTCGAAGCCCTCGACGAAGCGATACCGGACTCCCAGCGTGACGTCGCCGATGCCGGTGTCGTCGTCCGCACCGCGCACGCGCACCAGGGGCGACCAGCCGAGGTTCAGCTCGAGGTCATGCAGGAGGCCGAGGCGGAGGTCCGCCTCGGCCTCGACGGTCTCCTCGGTCGGCCGGCCGCCGCGACGCTCCCGCGAGTACGCAAGGCCGGATTCGAGCTGCAGGGCCCCACGGGGCACCAGCCGCGCGCTCTCGGTGACCTCCGGCCGGTCGGGCTCGATCTCGTCGGCGCGCGCGGCCGGGACGCCGGCCGCCATGAGGGCCAGAGCCACCGCCATCCGCAGCGCCGCCTTCGCCGTCTCGAACGTGAGCGGCGCGGCCCGGGATATCGCGCTCAGGCGTCGAAGATCCAGGCGACTCCGGCCACCACCCCGAGCGAGAGGAACACTCCCAGCCACCACAGGACGTCGGCACTCATCATCCCGGCCCACCTCGCTTTCGTTGGTGCCGTCGGACAGAGCAAATGGCGGACCACGACAGGGGGCAAGTGGAATCCTGGGGTTACACCTCCGACGGACGCCGGGCCGGTGGTCCTTTCCCCACCCAGGGAGAAACTTTCCCGCCCTTTGGCCCGGCTCCGACCACGCGGGCCGCCGGGCTCAGCCCGCCGAGCGCGCGGCGATCGTCTCGGCCAGGGCCAGGACGCGCCGGGCGTCGTCGACGTGGAGATTCTCGATCAAGCGACCGTCCAGCACCACCACGCCGCGCCCGCCGGCGACGGCGTCGGCATGGGCGGCAATGACCCGGCGGGCCCAGTCGACCTCGCTCGCGCCGGGCGCGAAGGCCTCATTGGCGGCGGCGACCTGTCGAGGATGGATCAGCGTCTTGCCGTCGAAGCCCAGCTCGGCGGCCTGCCGACAGGCGGCCGCGAAGCCGGCCTCGTCGTCGAGGTCGAGGTGGACGCCGTCGAGCGCGGTGATCCCGGCGGCACGAGCCGCGAGCACGCAGAGCTCCAGGCTGGTCAGGAGCGGAATCCGGTCGCGCGTGGGACGCGCGTGCAGGTCCTTGGTCAGGTCGGAGGTGCCCATGACCAGCGCGCCCACGCGCGGGCTGGCCGCGGCGATCGCCGCGGCGTTCAGGACGCCGCGCGGCGTCTCCAGCATGCACCAGACGTCGCGCGTCGGACCCAGACGCTGGAGCGCCGCGGTCACGGTCTCCGCGGACTCGACCTTGGGGAGGAGCACCGCGTCGACGGGGGCCTGCGCCACCGCCGCGAGATCGTCGGCTCCCCACGGGGTGCCCGGCCCGTTCAGCCGGACGATGATTTCACGCGGGCCGTAGCCGCCGGCCCGCACCGCGGCCAGGACCCGGGCGCGCGCCCCCGCTTTCGCTTCCGGGGCCACCGCGTCCTCCAGGTCCAGGATCAGCGCGTCCGCGGGCAGCGTGCGGGCCTTCTCGAGGGCCCGCGCGCTGGAGCCGGGCATGAACAGCACGCTGCGTCGCGGTCTCATGGCCGCGCGAGATCGGCGGCGGTCATTCCTCGCGCGACTCGCGGATTCGCCGGGTGCCCCGCACCACCGGCACCAGGGCGTCCATCACGAAGCGGATGCGCGGCAGGTCGGTGTCGCTCGCGGTCACGGTCGCGGCGATGGGATTGAGCAGGCGCAGCGGGCCGGCGTTCCACGCCTCCGGCACCAGCGCGCCGACGTGAGGCCGGCCGCGGTCGGCGTTCTTGAGCGTGTAGCGGGAGTCGACCTGGATCAGCCGCGGAGCCGTCGTGCCGTCGAGCGGCGCCTGCGCCAGCGTCACCGAGTGGATGTACTGCACGTCGCCGGGGGAGATCGGCTCGGGATCGATGAGACCGCCGTCGAGCACCGTCGTCCCGTCGCGCGTCACCGTGGTGATGATGCGGTCGTGCCGGCGGGTGAACGTGACGTGGCCCGCCACCACCGGCAGGCCCCAGCGCTCGCGCAGCGCGGTGGCCGCGTCGGGCGTGCTGGCCACCGCGCCCAGGACGAGCCCGCGCGGATGCGCGCCGGCGCGCCCCATGAGCCGGAGCTGAGCGAGGATGAAGGGGCCGACCGGGCTCTCGGGATAGCGCGTGACCCAGATCGTCGCGTACGGCGGAATCGCCGGATGCATCGCCGGCGGCAGCAGTGACCCGGTCGCGCGCGGGACCTCGAAGGCCAGCTGGAGGATCTCCGCGCCGGGCAGCGTCCACGCCTCGGTCTCGAGATCGCGCATGGTGGGGAGGCGGTCGACCACGCCGGTCAGCTCGAGGGTGCCGAAGGTGGGCATCAGGCGCCCGCGGCCGCCCCGCTGGCCGGCTTGTCGCTCGCGAACGCGGGCATGACCTCCCGCGCGAAGAGCCGGAGGCTTTGCAGCACGTCGGCCTGCGGGATCACCTCCATCGCGTTCATGAGGAAGTTGACGCGGTCCACCCCGACCGCCTCCCAGCGCTTGAGCGCGTTCAGCACGCGCTGCGGGCCGCCGAGGGCGAGCCCCTCGCCCGCCTGCTCGCTGGCGTCGGGTCCGGTGGCCTGGCGCCGCAGCTGGGGCAGCAGCCCGAGCGACTGGTACGAGCGGCTCGGGAACGCCTCGCGCGCGGAGATGAGCTGCGCGGCGAGATAGTTGAAGGTGTCGGCCATGCGCCGTCCCGTGGCGCGGCCGGTGGCGTCGTCCTCGTGGCAGTACAGGAAGTTCACGGTGCTGACCTGATCGTTGACGAACGCGCCCACCGGCTCGCAGGACCGGATGCGCCGGCGGTACTCGGCGATGCGCCGCTCCTGCTCCGCGAATTGCCCGAAGGTGAGCCCGAGGCTGCCGAGGCCGCGGTCCGCCGCGTCCAGCTCGGTGCCCGGCGAGGTCACCGCGACCCAGAGCGGCGGGTGCGGCCGCTGGTACACCCGGGGCACGATCGTTCGCTCCGGCATGGACCAGAACTCGCCGTCGTAGCTGAAGGTCTCCTGCGTCCACATCCTCGGCAGGCAGCGCACGAACTCGTCCCACGATTTCTTGGTGGTGTCGGGATTGGCGCGGAAGCCGCCCAGCTCGGTCCAGGTGGCGGACCGGCCGGTGCCGACCTCGAGCCGGCCCCCGGAGAGGATGTCGAGCACCGCGGTGCGCTCCGCGATCTTGATCGGGTGGTTGAACTCCGGCACGCAGATGACGATGCCGTGGCCGACGCGGATCTTCTTCGTGATCATCGCGCAGGCGGTCAGGAACAGCTCGGGGGCCGGGCAGTGCGAGTACTCCTCGAGGAAGTGGTGCTCGACCGCCCACACCTGGTCGAAGCCCAGCTCGTCGGCGAGCTTCACCTGCTCGAGCGCGTTCTGGTACACGGTGCGATCCGACTCGCGCGTCCACGGGCGCGGCACCGAGATCTCGTAGAACAGGCCGAACTTCATCGGCTCCTCCTGGATGCGGCGGCTGCGGCGGTCATGGCCGCGGAGGCCAGGCCGGCTCGTGATGGCCGAGCGGGACGGACGGGCGGGCCCACCGCGCCGGCGTCTCCGAGAGCTGGACGACCGGCGCGAGGTGGCGCAGGCGACCGGCCGGCGTGTCACTCGTGGTGGACCAGCGGGCGATCTCCTCGGGCGAGAACTCCTTGGGCACGTTCGCGAGCCGGCTCTCGGGCACCTCGCCGCGGCCGACGATGAAGCGGCCGGTCTGCGCCAGCGAGATGCGCACCAGCCAGCTGCCGCCCTCGCGCGCCCGGCGCGCCAGCGCGGCCAGCGCGCCGAAGGCCATCAGATAGCCGGTGATGTAGTCGATCGCCGAGGCCGGGTAGAACTGCGGGCCCGGCTCGGCACCGGGAAACAGATGGCCCTGCCGCCGGGTGATGCCGCTCACTGTCTGCACCACCGTGTCGAACCCGCGGCGCGAGGCCCACGGGCCGACGTGGCCGAAGGCGCACAGCGAGACCACGACGATGCCCGGGCGCAGCCCGGCCAGCGTCTCCGGGGAGAAGCCGCGGGCGGCGAGCGTGCCCGGCCGGTAGCCCTGGGAGAATACGTCGGCCTCGCGGACCAGCGCGCGCAGGGTCTCGACGTCCTTGGGCTCGCGCAGGTCGAGATAGGCCGAGAGCTTGCCGTGCCCGGTGTCGTACTCCTGGTAGCCGAGGTTCGGCAGGTGGGCCGCGGTGATCTTCAGCACGTCGGCGCCGTGCTCGGCGAGTGTGCGCGCGCCGGTCGGCCCGGCGAGCACGCGGGTGAGGTCCAGCACCCGGACGCCGGAGAGGGGCCGATCGCCGTCGGGCAGGGCCTCCGGCGCGCTGTCGCCGATCTTGACGATCTCCAGCAGCGGCAGCGAGGCGATCGCGGCCGCCTGCGGATGCCGCGCCCACTCCTCCATGCTCCGGACCATGCCCCCGGCGCCCTTCGCGGCGATGATCGCTTCCTCGAGCGCCAGCGCGTCCCAGCCGGCCACCGCTCGGCGCACCGCCTCGGGATCCTCGGGCACGCCCAGCACCTCCAGCGCGGCGGCGCGATGGTTCGGGAAGTTGCAGTGCAGGTAACTCCAGCGTCCGTCGCGGGCGGGGTAGACGCCCATGATGGTGTTGCGGTCGGTCGGCATCGCCGCCCCGTCCAGCTGGAGATAGTGCCCGCTGCGGAGCGAGGCGGTGGCCCGGCGCGTGTCGACTCCGATCTGCTGGCGCCGGCCGGTACGCAGCGCCCACAGCTCGGACACCGCCACCCCCACCGCGGCCAGGGCGGCCGCGCCGACCTCGCCGATGCGGAACGAGGTCGGAAGGACCGGATCGGCGCCACCGGTGATCTCGACCGAGCGGGCGAGGTCCGGCTCGACGCCGGCGACCGGCAGGATCGTGCGCAGGGCGTCGTGGCTCATGGCCTGGCGGCGATCTCCCGGGCGAAGTGTACAGCGGAGCGCGGCCCGCGCGCTCCGCTCACTTCCGAAGGGGAGACGGCCCCCGGCCGCCGGGGCCGCGCGGCGCCCGGGCCGGCTCGTCGTCGCCGGCCGGAGCGCCGCCTCGGCGGATGCGGCGGCTAGAGAGAGCGGAGGAAGTTCAACACGTCCTGCTTCTGCTGCTCGCTGAGCCGGTTGTAGGTCGCCACCACGCCGTTCGCCTCGGAGGCGCGGAACCTCGCGCTGGCGGCGCTCGCGTGCGCCTGGATCGCCTCGAGCAGGTCCGTGGTGCGCCCGTCGTGGAGGAAGAAGAGCCGCTGCCCCAATCCCCAGAGCGGCGCGGTCCGGAACTCGTCGGGTCCGGCCTGCACCTGTGGGATGTCGTCGGCCAGGCCCGGGCCCATGCCGTGCAGCAGCAGGTCCGAGTAGAGGTTGACCGGCTGGTGGCGGAGCGCGGCCACCGCCGAGTTGCCGGTCTGCATCGTCGGAGTGTGGCAGAGCGCGCAGCCCACGCTCTGGAACAGGTTCTTGCCGCTCGCGATCGACGCGGCGTTGCCCGGCCGGTTCGTCGACGGCCTCGGCGGGGCCAGGAAGCGCATGAAGTGGGAGAACTTCTCGATCGCGCTCATCCCCTCGATGGCGTTCCCCGCCTCGCCGCCGGTCACGTCGTTGGGCGTGGTCGCGAACTGGCAATTCGCGGTCTCGTCCCGCTCGGTCTGGAACAGCTCGTTACTGATGCCCATCTCGACGTTGTAGGCCTCGCCGGAGAACATGAGCAGCGACTTGTTCTGCGCCTTCCAGCCGAAGCGGGCGATGGTGCCGTCGTTGCCGCTGAGGTTGGTGGTGCCGTTCAGCGGGAACCGGTGGGGCCGCCCGCGGATGCCGAGCGTGCCCTTCCGGGGCGCGGCCGCGGTCTGATTGGCCAGGATCGTGCTGTCCGGGATCTGCTCGATCAGCCCGGCCCCGAAGATCGGGGTGGGGATTCGGAAGATCAGGTTGTTGGCTCGGCCCTGCGCCGCGAAGTCTTCCTGCCGGATGTTGCAGCCGGACGCATTCCCGGTCGCATCCACCCGCCCGCTGATGACGAAGAGGGCGTGCACGCCGCCGTCCCGCGTGCCGTCGGCGTTGAACTTGAACCGGGCCTCGCGTGCCGGCCCGTCCGGCTTGATGAAGAACGGGACGGTGTTGCGGGCGCCCATCGCGGTCGCCATCGCGAACTGCGGATTCACCGCGGGGCTCGAGCCGCCGACGCCGCCCTGGACGTGGCAGCCCCCGCAGCTGTTCAGGTTGAAGCGCGGGCCGAGGCCGTCACCCACGCCTTCCTCCTCGAGGAAGTCCGCGCGGCCCGCCTCGAAGGAGGTCATCTGCGACCGGGTGAGGCCGTGCAGCGGACCGCCCGCCGCGTCCGGTCCCCCGCGAGGGCCGGGGTCGCGCGCGCGCAGGGCCAGCTGCGCGCGAGGCGCGCTCACCACGCTGGTCAGCAGAAGGAGTACGGCGAGAGCCACCAGAGTGAGCCGCGTCTTCGTCATGTGCGCCTCCCGATTCCGGAGCAGCGAGGCGATGCGTCGAGCGCGCGCGACGGCGCCACCGCCGATCGAGCGCTCGTGTCTCGCGGAATCTAGGTCGGCGCCGGGAAGCGGGTCAATGTGACATCTGTGCCACGCGCGCCGACGCGTGTCGCATCGGTGTCACGCCCAGTCGACCTGTCGACGTCACGGTGCGGACGTCCCCGATCGCCGGCGCGGCGGGTCGACGATGTCATCGTTGTCGTCACCACGAGGAGCGAAGAGGAATCGTCGCGCAGTCGCGCGACCGGGGATCGAGATGAAACGGGCGGGGAGCTAGCCGCGGCCGGCGGGCCGGCCGCGCGGGGCGGGGACCACCTCGGCGATTTCCAGCTCGCGCAGCAAGCGCAGGAGCGAGGTTCGCTCGATCTGGAGGGCGGCGGCGGCTCGGCTACGGTTGCCCGAGTAGTGGGCGAGGGCGTCGAGGACCACCTTGCGCTTGAACTCCATCATGGCTTCGTGCAGGGGAATGAGGCGAGCCGCGTCCATGGTCGCTGAGGCCCCACGCATAATTCGTACCTCGCCCGCGCGGAGAAGCTTCTCCGTCAACAAGCGCCGATTCGTGTGTTTCGGTGCCCGCAACTGTCTTCATACAATGTGAAATTTACACGGGGACCATCGAGGATTTACACGCTGCCCCCGGTATTTACGCGGCCCCGGAAGGGCGACAGTGTCTCCGACGGGTCTCTGGGAGGTGCGTGGCTCGGGTCGGGCCGGTCCAAGGCTGCGCAGCGAGGCCGCGGGTTCGGGCGCTACTCCTCGGCGACCAGCTGCCGCTTGGCGGCGGCCAGGTCCTTCCGCTTGGCGTCGCCGATGGTAGGGTAGGCGAGGTCCAGGGACCCGAGGGCCTCGATCACCGCCGAGGCGACCACCACCCGCGTGAACCACTTGTGGTCGGCGGGCACCACGTACCACGGCGCGCGCTTGGTGGCGGTGTTCCGGATCATGTCCTCGTAGGCGTCCATGTACTCGTCCCAGTGCTCGCGCTCCCGGACGTCGTTCGCCGAGAACTTCCAGTTCTTCGCCGGCTCCTCGATACGCTCGAGGAAGCGCTTCCGCTGCTCCTCGCGGGAGACGTGCAGGAAGAACTTGCGGATCACCGTCCCGCTCCGGGTGAGATGGCGCTCGGCGGCCCGGATGTCCTGGAACCGCTCATCCCAGACGTCCTTCGTGACCAGATCGGCGGGCAGCCGCTGCGCGGCGAGCAGCTCGGGATGCACGCGGACCACGAGCGTCTCCTCGTAGTAGCTGCGGTTGAAGATGCCGATGCGCCCGCGCTCGGGCAGGCACTTCAGGCAGCGCCACATGAAATCGTGGTCGAGATCCTCCGGCGACGGCGCCTTGAACGAGAAGACCTGGCAGCCCTGCGGGTTGATGCCCGACATCACGTGCTTGATCGCGCTGTCCTTGCCCGCCGCGTCCATGGCCTGGAAGATGAGCAGGACCGACCAGCGATCCTGGGCGTAGAGCATGTCCTGCAGTTCGGCGAGGACGTCGATGCCGGTGGCGAGGGCGTCCTTCGCGCGCGACTTGTCTTCGGAGGTGAAGTCGAGCGTGTCCCCCGGGTCGACGTCCTTGAGGCGGAAGCCGTCGTCGGTGACCCGGAACGGCTTGGCGAGCTTGTGCGCCATCTTGACCATCCGCTTCATCTCTTTTCGGTTCACGCGCGCACCTCGCCTCTCACGCTGCGACGGGTTCCGGCTCGACCGGGTCGCATTCTAGCACTCGCGATCCGTCATCCGCGTGAGCGCGGCCCGCGGGACGGCCGCGGTCCGCGCCCGCGGGTCGGTCGTGTCTCCGCTCCCGGTAAGCCCTACCGAGAAGGGTTGGAGCCGAGGCTCGCCCGCCCGTCGCGAACCTCGTTCTGGGACGCGACGATGGCGGGGCGCCGGCGCTTGGCACGAACGATGCCGCTGCCCGGGCAGACACAACGCACTGCCGACCCAGGAGGCAATCGATGGACGGAAGACTGCATCGCGTGACGTGGTGGTCCGGCTTCGCGGTGGCGACGCTGCTCGCCGTTTCGGCCTGTTCGCAGACCCCGAGCCGCACCGGGAGCATGACCGCGGCCGGGAACGGCACGATGCTCACCGGGGGGCAGGAGGTGCCGCCCGTCAACACGCAGGCCTCGGGCGTGAGCACGATCGAGTTCCTCAACGACAAGGTGGTGACCGGCGCGGTGAAGACCAGCAACATGAACGGCACCGCGGCCCACATCCACATGGGCGCGGCGGGACAGAACGGACCGGTGATCATCACCCTGCTCAAGAGCGGAGACAACGCGTGGGTCGTGCCCGGCAACACCGAGCTGAGCAGCGCGCAGCTGGACGCCCTGCGCGCCGGCAACCTCTACGTCAACGTGCACAGCGCGGCGCATCCGAACGGGGAGATTCGCGCCCAGTTGAAGCAATAGCGCTCCGGCACCGGAAGCATGACATGGCCGATGAGATGGCCGCGCGGCTCGACGTGCCGACGGGCGCGCGGGTACTCGAGACCGCCTGCGGCACCGGCATCGTGACTCGCCGGCTCCTGGGGCGGCTGGACGAGCGCGGCCGTCTCGTCGCCACCGGTCACAACGCGCCCATGCTGGCCCACGCGGCGTCGCGGCTGCGGGTGGTGTTCTTCTCGGCGCGTCGGCCCGCCGGCTGATCGCCGCCCGGTCCGCCCGGCGCCCGGCCTAGCCGGCCATCGTGAGCGCGACCAACACCGCGGCGCCGATGATCACCAGCAACAGCGCGCGCCCGCGGCCCGGCGCGCGCTCCGCTTTCGGCCCCGGCTCGATGCGCCGCCGCAGCCCCGGACCCGGCTCGAGCCGGGCCCGCGCCGCCTTGAAGTCGGGGTTGAGATCCAGCGCGCGCTGGTACATCTCGTGCGCCTCCGCCGTGCGTCCCTGACGCTCGCGCGCGAGCCCGAGATAGTACGCGGTGGTAGGGTCGGCGGGGGACTGACCCAGCACCTCCGAGAGCACCGACTCGGCGTGAGCCAGATCCCCGGTGCGAAGCAGACAGACCCCGAACAGGAAGAGCGCCCAGGACTCGCTCGGGTGACGCGCGAGCACGCCGTCCAGGACGCGCCGGGCCTCGTTCGGCCGGCCGTACTCGAGCAGCGACCACGCCCGCTCGGTCTCCACCTGAAAGTCGGCGGTCACCTGCTCGGCTTGCCGACGACGCGCCTTCTCCCGCTTCTGCTGCTCGAGCCACGCGTCGGCAATCATGTCGCGCTGATTGCTCTGGATCGAAAGCGGCGCCGAAGGGAACATCGCCCACCTCCCGGAGCCTGAATGTCGCCCCGGGCCAATCGGATGGCATCGCACGTGCCAGCGCGGGTGTGCCGCGAGATCGCACCGTTGTGAGGCGGCACATCGCGCGCGGAGCGGCAACCTGCCCGACGGGAGGATTTCTGTCCCCGTCGGGCAGCGATGACGCGGGGAGGCTGTGGCTATCGCCGGCCGCTCAGCTCTCGAAGATCTGGTCGGGCTGGACCGTCACCGCGTCCTGCCGCCACCAATCGCCGGCCGCCGCTTCGGCCGCCGCCGAGTCGGCCTGCTGCGTCATCACCGGTGCATCGTCGTACCCCAGGTCCTTCGTCGCCGCGAAGCTTCCCGCGATCAGCAGCGTCCCGAGCACGAGCGTCGTCCGACCCATCATGGCTGCACCTCCTGGCTGATCTGCCGGAGGATAAGGGCAACCGCCGTGCCGCCCGGCGAGTCGGGGCCTCGAAGCCGCGATGGCGCCTGCGGCGGCGGCCCGGCCGCGACCGAGCGGCAAGGATTACCGGGTAGGGCCGGCCGCTACTTGGCCAGCGCCTCGCGCATCCGGGCCAGCGCCGTCCCGTAGACGTGATCCGGCCGCAGCAGCATCGCCACGCGCTTGTCCTGCGCCGCGATGCGATCGTACTCGGCCCAGTCGCGGCTGCGCCGGCGGGTGGTGGCGCTGTAGATGTGGCGCCGCGCCGCCCGGAGGGCCTCGGGATCGGTGTTGCCCGAGTGGGTCAGCTCGGCCTTGCCCTCGAAGACCAGGAATCCCGACCACCAATCGGCGTGCGAGATCAGCACCGAGCAGCGGGGATCGCGCACCAGATTCTTGAACTTCATGCGGGTCTCGGTGATGGAGATGCCGACGCCGCCGTCGCGCGGGTAGACCGTCACGATACTGAGCTGCGGCATGCCGTTGCGCCGGAACGAGGTCAGGACGCCCTGCGGATTGTCGTGGATGAACTGCTCGATCTGCGGCGGCAGCGGCTGGTGCGTCGCCATCGGGGCCTCCTGAGAAGGGTCGGGTCGAATGTGGGTCAGCGTCGGACCACGTAGCCGATCGACTCGCGGTCCCAGGTCGCGGCGGTGATGCCGGCCTGCCGCAGCGCGGTCTTCTGCAGCTTGCCGGTGGCGGTCTTGGCGAGGTCGGGGACCACCTCGACGAAGCGGGGGACCGCGAAGTGCGGCATGCGGGGCGCGCACCAGTCGAGCAGCGCCACCGGGTCGAGGGCGACGCCCGGCGCGGCCACCACGCAGGCCTTCACCTCGTCCTCGCCGCCCGCGCCGGCCAGGCGCACGCCGACGACCGCCGACTCCGCCACCGCGGGGTGCGCGTTCAGGACCTGCTCGATCTCGAAGCTCGAGATGTTCTCGCCGCGCCGGCGGATGCAGTCCTTGATGCGGTCGACGTAGTGCAGCCGGCCCTGATCGTCGAGACGCCCGGCGTCGCCGGTGTGGAACCACAGGTTGCGCCAGGCCTCCACCGTCCGGTCCGGCATGCGGAAGTAGCCGGCCATGAAGCCGCCCGGCACCTTGGGTCGGATCGCGATCTCCCCGACGCGTCCCAACGGCAGCGTCACGTCGCGGTCGGGGTCCACGATGCGTACGTCGAACCATTCGGTGAGCAGATAGCCGGCGCAGCCCGGGACCAGCGCGTCGCCCAGGCGCGTGTAGGCCACGATGTTGCACTCGGTCATGCCGAACAGCTGCATGAACGGCACGCCGAAGCGCGACTCGAACGCGTGGCCCCACTCCTCGGCGACCGGCACCGAGACGATCAGGCGCAGGCGGTGGTCCCGATCGCGATCGGTCGGCGGCTGGCGGAAGATGAACTCGGGGATGACCCCGAGTCCGTTCGTGACGGTGGCCTGCGCGGCGCGCACCTCGGCGAGCCACGTGCTCGCCCGGAATCGCTCGGCGACCGCGACCTCCGCGCCGGCGATCAGACTGCCCACGAACTGCAGGAGCAGGGCGTTGGCGTGGAAGAGCGGCATGCAGATGAAGTAGCGGTCGGCCGGGGTCAGCGCGGTCGCCTCCGCGGTGCCCAGCCCGAACAGGAAGCAGTGGGCGTGCGGGATCAGCACGCCCTTCGAGGGGCCGGTCGTCCCCGAGGTGTAGAGGATCATGGCCACGTCGCCCGGGTCCGGCGTGCCGAGCGCGTGATCGCGCGGGGCCGGAAGGCCGCGCAGGTCCCGGAAGCCGAGGCGGCGGATCCCGGCCAGGCACGGCGGCGTCGGCGTGGCGGGATCGCCCACCACGATCAGCGCCTCGGGCGGTACGGCCCCGACGGTGACGTCGGCCAGGTTGGAGGCCAGGGCGTCCTCGATGACCACGACGCGCGGCTCCGCGTTGTGAAGCTGATGCTCGAGGAACGCCCCGCGCAGCGCGGTGTTGATCGGCACCCAGATCGCGCCCAGCTTCACCGTCGCGAACAGCAGGCCCATCGCCTCGGCGCGGTTGCCGATGAGGCTCAGGACGCGATCGCCGGCCCGCACGCCGAGGGCGGCCAGCGAGCCGGCGAGGGCGTCGGTCTCGTCGTGCAGCTCGCGGAAGGTGAAGCCCTGCCCGTCCTCGAACCGCACGAACGGGCGCTCGCCGTGCCGAGCGGCCTGGCCGCGGACCAGGTGGACGAGCGTCCACTCCGACCAGGGCGGCCGCGCCATGGGCTCCCGCGTCGTGGGGGTCAGGCCGCGGTCACCCCGCCATCGACCGGCAGTGCCGCGCCGGTGATGAACGACGCCTCGTCGGAGAGCAGGAAGAGCGCGGCGTTGGCGATCTCCTCGGGCCGGCCGGTGCGCCCCAGCGGGACCGAGCCGGCGGCGCGCCGCCGCACCAGGTCCTCGGGATCCATGCCCGCGGTGGATTTCTGGTCGGGGCGCGCCACGAACACGCGCAGCATCGGCGTGTCGATGGGACCCGGGCACACCGCGTTGACCCGGATCTTCTCGGGCGCCAGCCGCACCGAGAGGCTCTTGACGAAGCCGACCACGCCGAACTTGCACATCGAGTACACCGGGCTGTAGGCGGAGCCCTGCAACCCGGAGGTCGACGCGGTGTAGAGCAGGCTGCCGCCCCCGCGGGCGCGCAGCTCCGGGATGGCCGCCTCGGTGGTGAGCAGGATCGAGCGGAGGTTGAGAGAGATGGCCAGATCGAAGGCGACCATGTCGATGCCCTCGACCGCGGCGGGCCCCGGATGCCCGACGTGGTTCCACACGAAGTCGAGGCCCTTGAAGCGGCTCACCGTGTCCCACACGATGCGGCGCGAGTCCTCGTCCGCGGTGAGATCGGCGACCAGACCGTGCGCGGTGCCGCCCGCGGCGGTGATCTCGTCCACCACGCGCGTCACGCCGGCCGCGTCCACGTCCACCACCGCGACCTGCGCGCCCTCGCGGGCGAAGCGCAGCGCGCCGGCCCGGCCCATGCCGGAGGCCGCCGCGGTCACGATCCCGATCTTGCCGGCCAGTCGCATCGCGAATCCTCCTTCCGTGAGGGGTCGAGTCTACACCCAGCGCCGCAGCCGCCGGAACCAGATCAGCTTGTCGCCGAAGCCGGGATAGGAGGCGTTGAGCCCGCTGGGGTTCGGGAGCACGAACACGCGCGCGCGGCCGATCCGCTCTCGCTTGGGCCCGGGGCCGCCGGAGGCGGCCGCGCCGAAGAACGCCCGGTACACGGTGACGCCCACGAAGGCCACCACCTCGGGGCGGGCGCGGCGGATCCGCCGCGCCAGCTGCACGCGCCCGGCCGCGAACTCGGCGCGCGTCAGCTCGGCGGCGGCCCGGGTCGCGCGAGGCACGATGTTGGTGAGCGCCAGCCCGTGCTCGGGCAGCCGCCCGTCGTCGGCGTAGGTGAAGGCGGTGGGGATCAGCCGGGCCGCGTGCAGCAGCCGCCAGAACGGATTGCCCGGCCCCGCGAAATGGTGGCCCACCTCGGCCGACCGCAGCGACGGGTTGATCCCCACGAACAGGACACGCGGCCGCGCCCCCACGATCGCCGGCAGCTGCCGCAGCTGCCGCCCTCGCCGCCTCGTCATGGCCTCAGGCCGCCGCCGGGTACACTATCTCTCCCAGGAGGTCCATATGCCGATGCCGCTCAGCGACGACGTCAAGCAGCTGCTCGACGGCCCCAACTTCGCCCACCTTGCGACGCTCATGTCCGACGGCTCGCCCCAGTCGGCGCCGGTCTGGGTCACGCGCGAGGGC
>DATFYA010000202.1 GCA_035315345.1 Candidatus Methylomirabilota bacterium | reverse complement strand
CGTGGCGCAGGTCGTCGATCAAGATCACGAGGACGTTGGGCCTCTTCACCACGCCTCCGGCGTGCTCGATGGAGAGATCGAGGCCAAGACTAACCGGATCGGCCCAGCTTTGCACGAGGCGAGTGTCTCCACGTCGAGACGGCGCAGCATGTGATCGAGGCGCTCGTCGAGCCGCGCCGGATCGAGCGCGGCGCCCATCAGGCCGCCGCGATGCCAGCCCCTCATGCCGTGGCCGAAGGCGGCCGCCTTCCAGCCGATGCCGGCGGCCACGCCGGCGATGGCGGTGCCGATGGCTGCGCTTCGGGACGTCGGTACTGGGTTGCTCATGGCGGATCTCCTTTCCCGGGCGCCGTCGCCGCGTCCCGGTCGGATCCAGCCCCGGCGCTCCACGTGAACCGCGAGTCCGCCGAGTAGAGTTGTGTGAAGGCCCCGCGGCGGGCCCCCGGATACAGCGGCCTTGACGCCGTCTCGGCCCGCGCGGTATGTCTCTGGCTGGCTCACGACTTCCCAGGCCGGCCCATCACTGCAAGGAGGCGTCGATGCATGTGCTCACCCTGGTTGCCGGACTCGTCTTGTCTGTCGTGATGACGCTGACCGCCGCCGCGCACGCCGCCACGTTCGTCTACGTCTCCAACGCCGAGGACGGCAACATCGGCCTCTACACGCTCGCGTCCGACGGTTCGCTCCAACCCGGCGCTCGCTTCGAGGCTGGAAAGCCCGTGATGCCGATGAGCGTCAGCCCGGACAAGCGATTCCTCTACGCGGCGATCCGCTCGAAACCCTTCACGGTCATCACCTATGCCATCGACCCCCGCACCGGGGCTCTCAAGCCGCTGTCCACCGGGCCGCTCGCGGAGAGCCTCCCGTACATCCGGATCGACAAGACCGGCCGCTATCTGCTCGGGGCGTCCTACGGTGGTCACCTGGTCAGCGTCAACCCGGTGGGCACCGACGGCAAGGTGTCCGCGCCGACCCAGGTGATCCCGACCGCACGGAACGCTCACTCCATCATCACCGACCAGACCAACCGGTATGTCTTCGTGCCCCACCTGGGCACGGACCAGGTCTTCCAGTTCCGACTGGACCAGCAGACCGGCATGCTGACGGCGAACACCCCACCGCTGGTGCAGATGAAGGCTGGCACCGGCCCCCGCCACATCATCATGTCGCCCGACAACAAGTTCGCCTATCTGCTGAACGAGCTGACCGCGACGGTGACGACGCTCTCGCTCGACGCGAAGACGGGACTGCTGACCGAGGCGAGCTCGGCGTCGGCGCTGCCGCCCGACACCAAGCTCGTGCCCGGCGCACCGCGTGGCGCGGTGGGGGCACCCGGTCAGCCGACGCGAGACACGTCGAGCGACATCTGGGCCTCCGATCTCCACATCACTCCGGACGGCCGGCTCCTCTATGCCGCCGAGCGGACCAGTAGTTCGATCGGCGCGTTCCGCGTCGACACGGCCACCGGCGCGCTCACCTACCTGTCGAGCACGCCGACGGAAAAGCAACCGCGTGGCTTCCGCATCGACCCCAAGGGGCGCCACATGGTCGTGAGCGGCGAGAAGTCGGACACGATCTCGGTCTACGAGATCGCCCCCACGAGCGGCGGGCTGAAGCTGCTCCGACAGTATCCGACCGGTAAAGGGTCGAACTGGGTCGAGATCGTCAGTTTCGACTGATGCGGCTCGAGCCGCTGGACGCGGGGGCGGGCGGCAGAGCTGGGTGATGCCTTGCGCGGAGCGGCCAAAGGCGAGCCGAGTGCCCAGAAGACATGACGTTGCCGCTCAGACGCCGAGGTAGCGGTGCAGCATCTCGGGCCTCGCGCGGATGTCGTCCGCGGGGCCTTCGTGGGCGAGGTGACCGTTGTTGAGGATGTACACCCGCTGGGCGAGCGCCATGGTCGCGGCGAGGTTCTGCTCCACGAGGACCAGCGTGTGGCCCTCCGCGGCCAGACGACGGCAGACATTCACCAGCTCGCGCACGATCAGCGGGGCGAGACCTTCGAACGGCTCGTCCAGCAAGATGATCTTCGGATCGCGAATGAGCGCGCGACCGAGCGCGAGCATCTGCTGCTCCCCTCCCGAGAGATCGGTGCCGCGGCTCGTGCGGCGCTGATGCAGCCGCGGGAAGATGTCGTAGATGCGTGCGAGGGGCCAGCGGTCCGGCGCGCTGAGGCCGGCCAGCGCCAGATTCTCCTCGACGGTGAGCGTCCCGAAGATGCGCCGCTCCTCGTGCACGAGCTGGACGCCGGCCCTCGCGATCGCGTGGCTCTTCATTCCGGCGATCTCGACGCCGTCGAGCCGCACGGATCCGGCGCGCGGCTTCACCACTCCCATCAGGCTCTTGAGCGTCGTGCTCTTCCCGGCGCCGTTGCGGCCGAGCAGTGCCACGACTTCGTTGCGCTCGACGCGCAGGGACACGCCGAAGAGAATGTGGGAATCTCCGTAGTAGCTGTGCAGCCCGCTCACCTCGAGCAGGCTCATGGGTGGGCCCCGTTCAGTCCGCCGAGGTAGGCTTCCTGCACCTTCGGGTTGGCCTTGATGTCGGCCGGCGCCCCCTCGGCGAGCACGCGACCTTCCTGGAGCACCGTGATGCGCTCCGCCAGCTCGAAGAGCGAGTCCATGTCGTGGTCGATAACGATCATGGTGCGGTCCTGGCCGATGGACTTGAGCAGCCGCACCGTGTCCGCACGCTCCGCCGGGCTCATGCCGGCCAGCGGCTCGTCGAGCAACAGGAGGCTCGGGGAGGATGCGAGGGCGAGGCCGATCTCGAGGCGGCGCTTCTCCCCGTAGGCGAGCTGCGCCACCGGCGCTTCCCCGCGCCCGGCGAGGCCGACGAGCTCGAGCGTGTGCCCGACGCGCTGCTCGAGCCCGGGGAGGTCGGCGAGGCGACGCATCAGATCGAGTCGGAACTTGCCGCGCAGCGCCGCCAGCGCGGCGATCGTCACGTTCTCGCGCACCGTCAGGCGGTTGAAGAGCTGGTTGACCTGATAGCTCTTCGTCAGCCCGAGCTGGCAGACCTCCGTCATGTCCATGCCCGTGATGTCGCGGCCCTTGAAGAGGATGCGGCCCGCGGTGGGCAGCACTTCGCAGGTCAGCATCTTGAAGAAGGTCGTCTTGCCCGCACCATTCGGCCCGATGATGCCGCGCACTTCGCCGGCGTTGACGGAAAAGTCGATGGCTTCGTTGGCGATGAGGCCGCCGTACTGCTTCGTGAGCCTGATCGTTTGCATGATCGGCCCGGTGAAGCCGTTGTCCGGGTGGGCCCGGGTGGAGACCGGGTCCGCGGCCGGCGATCGGGTCGGCGCCGGCCCGGTGGCGGCCTCGGTCTCCGCACCTTTCCGGCGCGCAACCAGGCGGCCCAGGTCCCTCAGGCCGCCCAGGATTCCGTCGCGCAGAAAGCACACGAGCACGACGAACACCAGGCCGAGCACGAGCTTCCACGTCGAGCCGAGCCCGAGCGGGCCCTGCAGGAAGTCCTGGAGGAACAGCCACAGCGCCGCGCCCGCGAGAGGGCCGAACAGCATCCCGCGCCCGCCGATGGCGGTCTGGATGACGAGCTGCCCTGAGGTCTCGAACGTGAATGCCTCGGGCGGCATGAACGCCTGGAGCACGCCGAGCAGGCCGCCGGCCAGTCCGGCGTACGCGGCCGCGATGACGAAGGCGGCGAGCTTGTAGCCGTGTATGTTGTGGCCGACGGCGGCCATGCGCAGCGGGTTCTCGCGGATCCCCCGCAGCACCACGCCCACCGGCGAGCGCACGATGCGCAGGGCGATCACGATGCCCACGAAGTAGCAGAAGGCGAGAAACGGATAGAGCGCCCAGCCGGACGTGAAGTGCAGCGTGGTGAAGCCGAGGTTCACGCTCGGTGTCGGCACCCCCGGCAGGCCGTTCTCGCCGCCGGTCCATTCGGCGAGCGGGTTGAACTCGACGAAGTAGAACACCTCGGCGATCGCGACCGTGATCATGGCGAAGTAGATGCCGGTGCGACGCAGCGCCACGAGGCCGACGAGATAGCCCACCGCCGCCGCGGCCACCGTGCCGATCAGGAGCGACGCGACGACGTGGGGAAACTCGACGCGCGTCAACAGGTAGGCGGCGACGAATCCGCCGGTCCCGTACAGCGCCGATTGGCCGAACGACAGGAGGCCGGTGTATCCGAAGAGAATGTCGAAGCCGATCCCGAACAGTCCCCAGACGAGGATACGGTTCACCGTGTTCGGCGCGGCGCCGAGCCAGGGCAGGACGAACGGGACCGCGATGAGCGCGGCGGCGGTGAGCGACGCGACCAGCAATGGCCGCCGCGGGCTGTCGATGCGATTGACGCTCATCGATCGTCTTGGGGGCCCCGACATGGCCCCCAAGCCCCCAACGCTCGGCCACGCCCCGGCCCGGCCGGGGCGCGCCTCGGAACCGCGCGATCGACGCCGAATCCGTCGTCTTGCCGGCCCCGACATGGCCCCCAAGCCCCCAACGCTCGGCCACGCCCCGGCCCGGCCGGGGCGCGCCTCGGAACCGCGCCGCGGTATCTCACTCTCGGCCCTGGGCGCCGAGGAGTCCGCGCGGCCGCAGCATGAGCACGAGCGTCATGGCGGCGAAGAGCATCACGTAGGCGTAGCCGGGGTTCACCATCGACGTCAGGCTGATGATCTCACCCGCGATCAGGCCGCCGAGCACGGCGCCCGGGAACGAGCCCACGCCACCGATCACGACGACCACGAAGGTCTGCACCAGGATGGCCTCCCCCACCTCCGGCGTGAGCGACACGATCGGGGCATTGACGATGCCGGCGAAGCCGGCGGCCATGGCGCCGATACCGAACACGACCATGAAGACCCGGTCGACGTTAATGCCGAGGCAATCCACCATCACCGCGTCCTCGATGCCCGCGCGCACGATCATGCCGAGGCGCGTGCGGTAGAGCACGAGGAAGAGCGCGAGCAGCGCCGCCGCGACGATACCGACCACCGCCAGCCGGTATGTCGGGTACATCATGAAGCCGAGCGGCGTGATACCGGCCAGCGCCGCGGGCGGCGTGACCGTCTTGGAGTCGCTCGAAAACAGCCAGCGCACGGCCTCGACGAAGACGATGGAGAGGCCGAACGTGACCAGGAGCTGGTCCTCGTGCGGGCGCGCGTAGAAATGGCGCACGATGACGCGCTCCAGCAACACCCCCACGATCAGCAGGGCGAGCGTCCCCGCGCCCACGGCGACGACGAACGACCCGGTCGCCTGGTAGGCCGCGAACCCGGCATACCCGCCGAGCATGAACATCGCGCCGTGCGCGAGGTTGAGCACCCCGAGGGTGCCGTAGATGATGGTGAGCCCCGAGGCGATGAGGGCGAGCAGCGCCCCCAGCGCCAGGCCGTTGAAGAGCTGGGAAACGAAATTGGGCCAGGTGATCACCGGCGGCGGCGTCCTCCGATCATGTGGAGTCGCCGAGCTTGCAGCCGAACGCGTCCGGCTTCTGCATGAGCGGTCCGCCCGGCACCACCTCGGTCACCTCCCAGAAGTCCTCCTTGTTCCGCATCTGCTTCGGCGCCTTGCCGCGCACGATGACCACCGGCCGCACGAGCTGGTGGTCCTCCTTGCGGAAATAGACCTCGCCCACCATCGACTGGAGCTTGCGGCCGGCCTCGTAGGACTTGATGACGTCGGGCGGGTAGAAGGTGCCGGCGTGCTCCACCGCGTCGGCCCACATGGCAAACGACGCGTAGGCGTTCTCGGCGCCCCATTCCGGGTAGTAGCCGTACTTCTTGCGGAACGTCTCGACGAACATCTTGGCGAGGGGGTACTTGTCCTGCAGCGTCCACCAGAAGTCGGTCGCGGCGTAGACGCCCTCGGCGAGCTCCGCGCCGATGTTCTTGGCCAGGAACGGGATCTGGTAGGGGATCACCAGCTTCATCCTCGGGATGACCGCGAACTGCTTCGCCTGTTGCGTCGAGAGCACCGCGTCGCGGCCCCAGTTCACGTTCAGCAGCACCTCGGCGCCGGAGTTTGCGATATTGGTGAGGTACGAGCTGTAGTCGGTGGCCCCGAGCGGCGACACCTGGTTCGTCACCATCGTCCAGCCGCCGTGCTCGGTCAGGTACTCGCTCGTCGACTTGGTCACGGTGTGACCGTAGGTGTAGTCGGGCGTCATGAACGCCATCTTCTTGTTCTTGCCGTAGGCCTTGAGCAGCACCGGCCCGATCGCGTTCGCCGCCGTCTCGCCGTAGAAGTTCTGGCGGAAGCCGTAGCGCACGCAGTCCTTGCCGGTGGTGTCGTTCGAGCCCGAGATGCCGGTGACGTAGAGCACCTTCTCGCGCTGGGCGAGCTTGTTCATGGCCACCGCGACCGCGCTCGACGTCGACCCGGTCATGAGGATGACCTTGCTCTCGGTGATGAAGCGCTGCTGCGCCTGCACCGCGTCGTTCGGCTTCGCGGCGGAATCGGCGACCACGAGCTTGAGCTCCTTGCCGAGCACGCCCTTCTTCGTCTTCGGTGAGATTTCCCGGATGAGGGGATGGCCGCTGTTGATGTGCTCGACCGCGAGCTGCCAGCCCTTCAGCTCGTCCTCCCCCTGCTCCGCGTAGGTCCCGGTGCGCGGCACCGCGACGCCGATGGTGGCCGTGCTGCCCTGGATGCCGGCCGGGTAGGTGCCGATCGGCGGGTGATCCTCGGCGGCCGCCCGTCGGGGCAGGCCGGGCAGGGCCAGGCCCCCGGCCAGGAGCAAGCCGTTGCGGATGAATTGCCGGCGCGCGTCACGCCGGGGCGCAGATGTCTGATCGCGCATGGTGTCCTCCTCGATAGAAAATATGTCGCTGGACGATATATCGTGGGACGATATTACCCGATTTTCCGCGGAATGCCACAACCTCGCCGAGGGGGGTCGCCATGCAGCTCAGGAAAGCGGAACTGCGCTACCACCTCACCGCGCACGACTACGCGCGGCTGGCCGCGTGGCGCCTCGCCCTGCGCACGTTCCTGCGCTTCAGCGAGCGCGCCGCCGCCGAGGTCGGCCTCGCCGCCCAGCAGTATCAGGCGCTGCTCGTGGTACGCGGCTGGGCGGAAGAGGGGCCGGTGACGATCAGCGATCTCGCCCGGGAGCTCTACATCAAGCACAACAGCGCGGTCGGCCTCGTCGACCGGCTGGTGCAGCAGCGCCTCTTGACGCGGGCGATCTCGAGCGCCGACCGGCGCAAGGTGGAGCTCACCCTCACCCCGCGCGGCCGGACGATCCTCGCCACCCTCGCCGCGCTGCACCGGCAGGAGCTGCTGCGCCTCGGACCGGTCTTCAAGCGGTTCTTCGCCGACATCTCGCGCCAATAGCGCTCGTGAAGCTCGCCATCCGAGCTTGATCCCACGGCGGCCTTCGCCTAGCCTGTCGAGGCCAGAGTACCGGGGGCGAGGAGAATCGATGGAGCGGCGTGGGAAGCCCGTGAAACGCAAGGTCCAAGGCAAGCGTTCGACTGCCCGCAGCGCGCGGAAGAACGGAAACGCCCGTGACGTGCAGAAGCAGCTGGCCGACGTGCTCGGGCAGCTCCGGACGCGCGATCGCGAGCTGGGGGAGGCGCTCGAGCGCCAGACCGCCACCAGCGAAGTCCTCGGGCTCATCAGCCGGTTTCAGACCGATGTCGAGCCGGTCTTCGACGCCATCGCGGCCAAGGCACTGGACCTGTGCCGGGCGACGACCGGCTGGGTCTATCGGTTCGACGGTGAGCTGATCCATATCGCGGCGGCCCACAGCCTGAGGCCCGAAGCCGTCGAGGTCGTTCGGCAGAGCTATCCGGCGCCGCCGAGCCGCGGTGGCGGTACCGCCCGGGCGGTTCTGAGCCGGAACGTGGTCTACATTCCGGATATCCGGATGGATGATGAATACCGGCTCGAGGCGCTGGCGAAGGCGGCCGACTACCTGAGCGTCCTCGCCGTGCCGATGCTGCTCGACAGCAAGCCGATCGGAGTCGTCGTCGTCACCGGCGCCGAGGCGGGCGCGTTCTCGGAACGGCAGATCGAGCTGCTCCACGGCGGCCGGATCTGGGTCGAGAGCAAGCCGGGAGTCGGCTCGACCTTTCGCTTCACGCTACCGTTGGGCGACACGGCAGCCGTCCCGGTGAATCCCCACTGACCGAGAATCCGCTACTCGTGGTGTTCGATCTCGGTGGCACCTTTGTCTTCGCGCTCAGCGGCGCGACGGCGGGCGTCAAGCACCGGCTCGACCTCTTCGGGGTGCTGGTGTTGTCGTTTGCCGCCGGCAACTCCGGTGGAATGGCCCGCGACGTGCTGATTGGCGCGCTCCCTCCCGTGGCGATCGGCGACTGGCGGTACATCGCGGTCTCCATCCTCGCCGGGCTGATCACGTTCTTCTGGTACCGGATCATCAACCGGTTGAGCAGCCCGGTGCTGGTGTTCGACGCCGCCGGATTGGCGCTCTTTGCGGTGTCGGGCGCGAGCAAGGGGCTCGCCTTCGGTGTCGGGCCGGTTGGCGCGCTGATGCTCGGCATGCTGACGGCAATCGGCGGCGGCATGGTGCGGGACGCCCTCGTGAGGGAGATCCCCACCGTGCTGCGCACCGAGCTGTACGCGGTCGCCGCCCTCATCGGGGCGGCCGTCGTGGTAATTGGCAGGATGCTGGCCGTCCCGCCGATCGCGGCCGCCTCGGCCGGCGCGGTCCTCTGCTTTGGGCTGCGGTTCATGGCGATGCGACGCGGCTGGCACCTTCCGACCGCGCGCTCGCCAAGGCAGCCGGGCCAGTCCTAGAAGCTACCGGCCGACTTCTGGCTACGTGTCCTCCTGGGTCACCCGGAAGATCTCCCCCACCGTGGTGAGACCCGCGCACGCCTTGGCCCACGCGTCCTCGCGCAGCGTGAGCATGCCGTGCTCCACCGCGTGGCGGCGGATCTCGCCGGTGGGTGCCCGCCGCACGATGAGACTGCGGGTCTCGTCGTTGATCCGGAACAGCTCGTAGATTCCGATGCGCCCGCGGTAGCCGGTGCCCCGGCACTCGTCGCAGCCCCTGCCCCGGTACAGCTCGATCCCGGAGGTATTCGAGACGCCGAGGGCCAGCAGGTGGGCGCTGTCCGGATGATCGGGTGCCCGGCAGATGGGGCAGATGCGTCGCACGAGCCGCTGGGCGAGCACGCCGCTCAGCACCGAGGACACCAGGTAGGGCTCGCAGCCCAGATCTTGCAGTCGGGTCACCGCGCCGGGCGCGTCGTTGGTGTGGAGGGTGGAGAAGACGAGGTGACCGGTGAG
>DATFYA010000201.1 GCA_035315345.1 Candidatus Methylomirabilota bacterium | reverse complement strand
GGGTCGGCAGGTAGAAGCCGTAGCGCACGCCCGCTCCTACTTGAAGTGCGGCATCACCTTCTTCGCCATCAGGTCAATCTGGGCGGGATCGTCGGTCACCGGTCCCAGCACCAGATACTTGAGCCCGGCCTTCACCAGGTCGTCGATCCGGGCGTTGATGTGATCGACGGAGCCGATCATGTAGGACTCCTGCAGGTGCTCGTAGGTCCGGTGCGTGCCCATGGTCCGGATGAACGGCGCCTTCGAGGCCGCGACCGCCTTGGCGTGGCTCGGGGTGTCCACGAGGTGGATGAAGTTGCAGTGACCGAAGGTCAGCTTCCGGGGATCGCGCCCGAGGCTCTTGGCGTGCTGCTGGAGCAGCCCCCAGTCCCGCTTGACCCACTCCTGGGTGCCCGAGCAGCGCGAGAGCCAGTTGCCCGCCTTCACGATGCGGTCCATCACGGTGGTCGCGATGACCGGCACGTCGTGCTCGTCCGGGTCGGGCACCCGCGAGCCGCCCGACACCCAGATCTTCGGCATCTTCGGCGGCCGCGGATCGATGGTGACGTCGTCGAAGTGGTAGAACTTCCCGTGGTAGCTCACGCTCGGCTTGGTGAGCAGCAGGGTCACCGCCTCGATGATCTCGTCGGTCCGCTTGCCCCGCTCCTGGATGCGCGAGCCGGTCACCTCGTACTCGCGCGCGTACCAGCCGGGCCCCACCCCGAACACGTAGCGATTGTTGGAGAGGTGGCAGAGCGTGGAGATCTCCTTGGCGAGCAGGACCGGGTGGCGCACCGGCAGCACCAGGATGCCGGTGGCGATGTCCACCTTCGAGGTGAGCGCGGCCGCGTAGGCGAGCGACGTGAGCGGCTCCAGCCACGCGTTGCCGTAGAGGCCGGGCGCGGACAGCAGGTGGTCGATCACCCACACGTCGATGCCGTACTTCTCGCACCGGACGATGGAGTCGCGGATCCGCTGCATGTTCTTCGGATCCGTCTTCTTCCCGCTCCACGCGTAGGTGGGAATCCACGCCCCGAACTTGAGCTTGGCCATGAGGTCTCCTTTCGAGTCGGCCAACACCCTAAGGTGGGGGCGCGCGCGAAGTCAAGGCCGCCACTCCGCCGGAGCCGGCCGCTCGTGGGGGAGACGCGGCCGCGAGGAACGGCCGCCGCGACGACTAGAAGGAGCTGACCTTCAGGAGGACGAGGCCGAAGGCCCCGCGCGAGGACGTGTCGGGGTACACCGAATCGACGTAGCGATCGTAGCCGGCCTCCACCGACACGCTGGCCCGGCCACCCAGCATCGGGCCGAGCCCGCAGGCCAGGCCGCCACTCACGCTCATGATGCGACCGTCCACCGTGCGATCGCTGGTCTGCGATGTGCTGTAGGCGCCCAGCGTCCACACGTTCCACCGCGACGCGACCGGCCCGTAGGTCAGCAACAAGGACAAGGTGGTGGTCTGGTACTGGCCCGACGCCCAGTCGTAGCGGTCGGTGCCGGTGCTGACCGATGGCATGAGGGTGACCGTCTTCAGCGGCCGCAGGGTCAGCGTCAGATCGTGATAGAGCGAGGTCATCTCGCGATCCGCGTTCGCGAGATCGCGGCTGTAGCCGTAGACCGACGAGCCGGAGAGGTCGAACTCCGACCGCGAGTAGTACACCGAGGCGGCCACGCTGTCGAAGCTCTGCCGCTCCACCGCGAAGGGCCGGCCCGATCCGGTGAGCCACGTGCGCTCCAGGGTTCCGGTGGCGTAGGTGAGGCCGAGGATCGGCCAGCCGCGCGGCGTGACCTGCGCGCCGATCGCGGTCTGCGTGCGGTTCGTGCGGGGCACCGCCGGATTGCGGTCCACGTTGTCGGACAGGTCCGACTGCGAGAGCTTGAAGCGCAGCCGCCCGAGCCGCTGGGCCACCCAGACCTCGGTGCCCTCGCGATCCCGCTGCGACGCCGGCACCGACACCATCGGCTCGAGCCGCTTGCCGACCGAGCGATAGTCGGCGCCGCCCTCGAGCCCGTTCAGCTCGGCCTTGAAGCCGAGCGAGATCGGCTCTTCCTGATCGTCCAGCCCGAGCGAGGCGGCCGCGGCCGGACCGTAGCCCAGCCCCGCGTCGGGGCGAGAGGCCATGAGCGTGCTCGGCAGATAGGCCACCGTCCCGTACGCCGAGAACTTCATCTCCTGCGGCGAGCCGGCGGTGGCACCGAAGCGCATCAGCTGCCAGCGGTCGCTGTTGCCGAGGATGGCCCGCAGATCGGTGGAGTCCGCCCTGCTGGAGGTCCGCAGGGTGAGCGGGTCCGCCTCGATCGCCCCCGGCGTGTCGCGCAGCATCACCGCCCCGAGATCGCTGAGGCCGCCCGTGGGCATCATGTCCTCGCGGGACGGATCGTCGACGGGGCGGCCGAGGCGCGAGGCGAGCAGCCAGGGCGGCAGGTCGGGCGGCCGCTCGTCGACGGAGGAGTCGGCCGGCCACTGCGAGCCGCCGTGGGCCACGGCCACAGGCAGCGCGAGGGCGATCGCCGCGAACGCGAGAACGATGAGAGGACGCATGAAAAACATGCAGGCCATGCCTTCGACGTGATTCGAGTCTACGGTGGCGGGAATTATTCGACCATGGCAGCCGCCACGCACCGCGGCGTAGCGCGTGACGCCCTGGTGACGGCGCGCCCGATGGCCGCGCGGCTCTAGCGGTCGAGGTGCTCGAGCGCCTCGGCGAGGAAGGCGAGCGACGGAGAGTCCGGAGCGCCGAGGCTGCTCGCCGCGATGGCGATGGCCGCCGCCGTGGTCATGAGCCAGGACCAGCGGCTCATGGCGAACGCGCTCCGTGACCCACATCGAAAGAACCGCGATCGATCTGCTGGCCCGAGAGGGGCGGTGCATCGTCACCGATTCCCCGGCGGCCGACAGGGGCCGACCGGCGCGGCGCGCGAACGAAGCGCCCACCGGCCCCTTGACTTCGTCGCCCCTCCGCGTTATCCGTGTCGGACCCCCATCGAGGAAAGGTGCCCCTGGACCATGGACGAGCACGCGCTGCGAGAGCTGATCGCTCAGGTGAAGCTCGGCGGTCTCACGCGCCGGCGATTCGTCCAGGGCCTGGGAGCTGTCGGGATCGGCGCGCCGATGGCCGACCGGCTGCTGGGCGCCGCCGGCGTGGCCCACGCGCAGACGCCCGAGCCGGAATTCAACCCGACTCGGCGGGGCGGCGGCGGCATCCTGCGCATCCTCATGTGGGACGCCCCCACCCTGCTGCACCCGCACTTCGGCCGCGGGCTCCGCGACTTCGCGGTCCAGCGCATCTTCTACGAGCCGCTCGCCGCGCCCGCGGCCGACGGCACCTTCGTGCCCGTCCTGGCCGAGGAGTTGCCGAGCCTCAAGGCGCGCACCCTGGCCAAGGACGGCAGCTGGGTGATCTGGCGCCTGAAGCGAGGCGTGGTCTGGCACGACGGCGCCCCCTTCACCGCGGACGACGCCATCTTCAACTGGGAGTTCGCGCTCGATCCGTCCACCGCGGCGGGCACGAAGGCGGCCTACGACGAGATCGCCCGCATCGAGCGGATCGACCAGTACACGATGAAGCTCTACTTCAAGAAGCCGCAGCCCTTCTGGGCCGGCGCCTTCACCGGCGGGGGCTTGCTGCCGCGGCACATCTTTCAGTCGGTCAAGGGCGCGGGCGCGCGGGAGGCCATCGGCATGCTCGCCGCGGTCGGCACCGGACCGTACAAGCTGGTCGAGTTCCGGCCCGGCGACTTCATCCGCGCCGAGATCAACCCGAAGTACCACGTGGCCAACCGCCCCTACTTCGACCGTCTCGACATCAAGTGCGGTGGTGACTCGGTAGGCGCGGCCCGCGCGGTCATGCAGACCGGCGAGTACGACTTCGCCCACTACGTGCTGATCGAGGAGGAGGTCCTCCGACGTATCGAGCAGGGTGGCAAGGGCCGGGTCCTGGCCGTCCCGAGCAGCGGGGTCAGCTTCATCCAGTGCAATCAGACCGATCCCTACCGCGAGGTGGACGGCGAGCGCTCGAGCATCAAGGCCCCGCATCCCTTCCTCACCGACCAGACGGTGCGCAGCGCGCTCAGCCTGCTGGTGGACCGCGTGTCGATCCAGGATCACCTGGTGGGCCGCACCGGCCAGATCACCCCCAACTTCCTGAACTCGCCGGATCGCTTCCGCTCCCGCAACACCACGTGGGAGTTCAGCGTCGAGAAGGCCAACGACCTGCTCGAGCAGGCCGGCTACGTGCGCGCCGCCGACGGGGTGCGGGCCAAGGGCGGCCGCCGGCTGCGCCTGCTGTTCCAGGCCGCGGCCAACTCCACGGTGCAGAAGATCCAGGCGGTGGTGAAGCAGGCCGCCGCGCGGGCCGGCATCGAGATGGAGGTGAAGGCGATCCCCGCCTCGGTGTTCTTCTCGGCCGACGTCACCAACGTCGACACCAACGTCCGGTTCCACGCCGACCTGCAGACCTACACCGTGTTCACCGGCCTCGACCCCCAGCTGTTCATGGCCCAGTTCGCGTCGTGGGAGATTCCCGCGAAGGAGAACGGCTGGACCGGGCGCAACATCTCGCGCTGGCGCAACGCCGAGTTCGACACGCTGTGGCGGAAGGCGGACGTCGAGATGGACCCGGTTCAGCGGGCCGCGCTCTTCATCAAGATGAACGACCTCGTCGTGCAGAGCGCGGTGGCGATCCCGGTGACGTGGCGCAACGTGGTGCACGCGGCCGCGAACAACCTGAAGGGGATCGACCTCAACTCGTGGGACTCGATCTTCGGGCGGATCGCGTACTGGCATCGCCAGGGGGGGTAGGCCGGCGTCGACCACCCCTCACCCTGCCCGCTCCCCTGGGGAGAGAGGGAACGCGCGAGCCTAGAGGTCCTTCACCTCGACCGCCTGGCCGGTGGTGGCGCTGCGGGTGACCGCGTCGGTGAACTCCATGTAGCGCACCCCGTCCTCGAAGCCGGTCCGCGTGATCGTCTCGCGCCCCCGAATCGCGTTGACGAACTCCTCCTCGACCCGCCAGCCGATCCGCGTCTTCGGCGGCACCGGAATCTCCTTCAGCGCGCTCTCGCCGCGACGGCCGCCCGAGAGCCGCCGCGCGTCCGCCTCGAGACGCACGGTGCCCTCGCTGCCGAAGAGCCACGCCTCCGGCGCCGGGGCCAGCGCGGTGATCGCGCTGAACCGTAGATGACCGACCGCGCCCCGCCGGAACTGAACCAGGATGTCCACGTGATCGGGCACCCGGATCTCGTGCGCGCCGCCGGCTCCATCCTTCCGGCGCGGCACCGCGATCTTGGTCATCGCGGTCACCCGCTGGGCGGGGCCGAGCCAGCGCATCATGGCCTCGTACCAGATGCCCATGTTGAGGATGTTGTGCCCGCTCAGCGTGACGTCCTGCCGCCAGTGGATCGGCGCGTCGGGCTCGACGAAGCGGCCCTGCCCGGCCTGGAGCTCCACCGCGAGCACCTCGCCCAGGAAGCCATCCGCGATGAGGGACTGGATGGTCGCGTCGACCTCGAGAGTGTGCGGCGCCGGCACGAGCTGGGCGATCAGGCTCGGCGCCTTGCGGGAGGCCTCGAGCATGCGCCGCCCCTCCGCCGCGTTCATGGCCATGCGCGCCTCGCAGAGCACGTGCTTGCCCCGGCCGAGCGCGGCGATGGTCATCTCCGCATGCGTGTAGGGCCACGTCCCGATGCAGACCGCGTCGATGTCGGGGGCGTTGACGATCTCCTGCCAGCTGCCGTGGACCCGGCCGATGCCGAATTCGCGCGCGACCGTCTCGCCCGACTCCTTGGAGCGATTCGCCACCGCCACCAGCTCGACGCCGGGCTGGGCCTTCAGTTTCGGGATGTGATGCTTGCGCGTGTTGGCGCCGGCCCCGATGAAGCCGACGCGGATCGTCTGGTCGGTCATGACGTGCCTCCGGCCTGCTGGATGCAGGCGTCGAGCAGTTCGAGCGCGGCGCGGGTGAACGCCCACATGTTGGCCTCGCGGTCGGCGCGCCCTGTCTCGAGGGTGCGGGCGGCCTCGATCGCGCCCGCGACCGCGAAGCAGGAGTGCCCGGCCGCGTCGCCGTAGCGGTTGCCGGTCGGACCCGCCGCGCCGGTCTCCGCGAGCGCCCACGTGGTGCCGAGCCGCTCGCGGATGGTCTTCGCGTTCAGCCGCGCCGCCGCCTCGGTGCTGGAGCGGATGCCGCGCACCGCCTCGTCGGCCAGCTGGAGCAGGCCGCGCCGCGCGGTCTGGGTGTAGACGACGCCGCCGCCCACGAAGTACGCGGACGCGCCGGGAATGGACAGCAGCGCGGCGGAGATCAGCCCGCCGGTCGAGGACTCCGAGACCGCGACCGTCTCGCGGCGCGCCATGAGGCGCGCGGCGACGGAAGCCGCCAGCGATCCGAGCAGGTCCGGCACGGCGGGGAGGATAGCACGTCGCGATGGTGCGGCGCGGCCAACTGGAATCGGGCGTCGGCCCGTCGCGGGAGATTTCGGCGTGATAGACTCGGCGCGCATGATTCCGCTGTCGGTCTACCTCCCGTTCAACATGGACTGCCTGCGCGGCGATTTCACGCCGGCCAAGCGCGGCGGCGGTCCGCCCGCCGGCGCCGGGCGATGGCTCATCCTGCAGGAGCAGAAGCTGCTGGTGGCTCCCGACGGCGACGGCTTCCGGCTGCCGGCGGGCGGCGCGGCCGGAGAGCCGCCGCCCGGAGTGACCGGGCTCGGCCCGCGCTACTGGCTCGGCACGTGGGCCGGCGAGCCGTGCTGGGTCGCCGCGCTGCCGAAGGACGTGCCCGAGCCGGCGGGGCTGCGGCCGGAGACTGTCGTGCCGATGCAGGGCACGCGGCTGCCGGACGACCTGCTCACCCTGGGCGGCATGGCGATGCAGCTGCTCTGGTGGGAATCGACCAGCGGACACTGTCCCCGCTGCGGGGCGCCGACCGGCCGGCTCGACGGCGAGTGGGGAAAGCGCTGCGACGCCTGCCGCTACGAGCACTATCCGCATCTGCATCCCGCGGTGATCGTGCTGGTGCGCGACGGCGACCGCGTGCTGCTGGCCCGCAAGGCGATCTGGGCGCCGGGCCGCTACGCGCTAGTCGCGGGCTTCGTGGACAACGGCGAGTCACTCGAGGGCTGCGTGGCCCGCGAGGTGAAGGAGGAGGTCGGCGTCGACGTCAAGAACATCCGGTACGTGGGCAGCCAGAACTGGCCGTTCCCCAGCCAGATCATGATCGGCTTCGTCGCCGACTACGCGGGCGGCGAGATCACCATCGACGGCGAGGAGCTCGAGGACGCGCGGTGGTTTCCGCGCACCGAGATGCCGGTGGGTCCGGCCCGCCACTCCATCGCGGGCTGGATCATCCGCAACTTTTCGGGCACCGCGGCCACCTAGCGTCCGACGATCGAGGAGCAGGAGCCATGCGCGACGAGCAGAGCATCGAGACCGAAGCCACCGAGCTGCTGAGGACCCTGATCCGCAACCAGTGCGTCAACGACGGCACGGTGGCGTCGGGGCACGAGACGCGCAGCGTCTCGGCGCTGGAGGCCTACTTCAACGGCGCCGGCGTGGCCTGCGAGCGCTACACCTCCGAGCCGGGGCGCGAGAGCCTCATCGCGCGGATCGAGGGATCGGACCCGACGGCGCCGCGCCTGCTCCTGATGGGCCACACCGACGTGGTGCCGGTGAGCCCGGAGGGCTGGCGGCGCGATCCGTTCGGAGGCGAGCTGGTGGACGGCGTGGTCTGGGGCCGCGGGGCGATCGACATGCTCAACCTCACCACCACGATGGCGGTCGCCACCCGGCGCCTCGCCCGCGACGGATTCCGGCCGCGCGGCACCCTCATCTACCTCGCGGTCGCCGACGAGGAGGCGGGCGGCACCTACGGCGCCGGCTACCTGGTGGACCGCCGCCCCGAGATGGTGAAGGCCGACTACGTCATCACCGAGAGCGGGGGCGTGCCGATCCCCACCGGCCGCGGCCACGTTCTCGGGGTGACCGTCGGGGAGAAGGGCGCGAACTGGCGGCACCTCACGGTGGCCGGCACGCCCGGCCACGGCTCACGGCCGTTCCGCACCGACAACGCGCTGGTGACCGCGGCGGAGGTCGTGCGCCGCATCGCGGCCTATCAGCCGAAGACGCGCATCCTCGACGTGTGGCGCGAGTACGTCCGATCGATGGAGCTGGGGCCCGAGCTGACCCGCGGGTTGACCGAGCCCGAGCACGTGCTCGAGACGGTGCGCGGGATGGACAACCTGGCGCTGGCCCGCGAGGCGCACGCCTGCACCCACACCACCTTCTCACCCAACGTCATCCACGGCGGCGTGAAGACCAACGTCATCCCGGACCGCGTGGAGATCGACGTGGACATCCGCGCCCTGCCCGGCGTGACCAGCGAGGACGTCGACGCGATGCTCGCGGAGGCGCTCGGCGACCTGGCGCCGCGGGTGACGATCCGGCGGGGCCGCGGGCAGTCGGGGTCGCTCAGCACGCACGACACCCCGCTGGTCGCCGCGATGGAGCGCGTGACCTCGCGCCTGATGCCGGGCAGCCGCGTGGTGCCCAAGATGACCACCGGCGGGACCGACGCGAAGTTCTGGCGGTGGCAGGGCGTGCCCGCCTACGGCTTCGGCCTGCAGTCGCTCCGCATCCCCTACACCGAATACCCGCTCATGTTCCACGGCCACAACGAGCGCGTTGACACCGAGAGCCTCCGGCTCTCCACCATGATGTGGGAGACCCTCGCCCGCGACTTCCTCGCCTAGCCTGGTCGCCTGGGCTGGGGTCAGGTCTTGCATTACGACATTTCCGGGCGGGCGCGTCGCCGCGCCGCCTAGAAAATGTCGTAATGCAAGACCTGACCCCGTCTAGAGGTCCTTCTGCAGGGAGTCGATGCAGTCGGCGACGATGGCGACCAGCTCGTCGACCTCGGCGGCGGTGATGCAGAGCGGCGGGGCGAGGCGCAGCACGGTGCCGCGCGCGTAGACGATGGCCCCGCGGTTCCAGGCCTTGCGGTCCAGCTCGGCCACGTGCTTCTGGGCCAGCGGCTTGCCCGAGCCGTCGGGCTCGACGAAGTCCACGCAGACCAGCAGTCCGCGGCCACGCACGTCGCCCACGATGGGGTGCTTGCCCACCGCGCGGCGCAGGCCGTCCACCAGCCGCTCGCCCATGGCCGCCGCGTTGGCCACCAGGTTGTCCTGCTCCATGATCCGCAGATTGGCCAGTGCGGCCGCGCACGCGACCGGATGCGCGGCGTAGGTGTTCGGGTGGACGTTCTCCTGGGTGGTCGTGTCGGAGAACGCCTCGGCGAGCCGGGTCCGCGCGATGCTGGCCGAGAGCGGGATGTAGCCCGAGGTGATGCCCTTGGCCACCGATAGGAGATCCGGCACGACCTGATCGTGCTCGACCGCGAACCACCGGCCGGTGCGCCCGAAGCCGGTGATCACCTCGTCGGCGATCAGCAGGACGTCCAGCTCGTCGCACAGCGCCCGCACCGCCCGCAGCCAGCCGATCGGGGGCATGATGAAGCCACCCGACGAGAGCACCGGCTCCATGATCACCGCGGAGACGGTCTCCGGCCCCTCGCGCACGATGGCCTCGCGCAGCTCGGCGATACGGCGCGCGATCAGATCGGCTTCGGTGCCGCCCTGCAAATCGCGGAAGGGATGCGGCGGCGCCACCTTGGCGAAGCCGGGCACCGCCAGCGGCGCGTAGGCCTGCGAGAGGTGCGGCAGGCCGCAGACCGCGAACGTGCCCATGGTCGCGCCGTGATAGCCGCCCTGCAGCGAGATGACCTTGTGCTTGGCCGACTTGCCGGAAGCGAGCCAGTACTGCCGGGCGATCTGCATCGAGCGCTCGTTGGCCTCGGACCCGCTCACCGCGAACATGGTGTAGCGCAGATCGCCGGGCGTGAGGGTCGAGAGCTTCTCGGCCAGCTCGGCGGCAGGGCGGTTGGAGAACTGTCGCGTGGTCGGGTAGTAGGCGAGCCGCACCGTCTGCTCCGCGATGGCCTCCGCGATCTCGCGCCGCCCGTGGCCCACGTTGACCACCGCGAGTCCGGCGAAGCCGTCCATCAGCTTCTTGCCCTGCTCGGTCCAGACCCACACGCCCTCGGCCCGGTCGATGACCAGCTCCTCGTCGGAGAGGAACGGGTGGTCCTGCGTCTTGTGGGTCCAGAGGTGCCTGATGGCCTTCGCGTCGGTGGTCATGGATTCGTCTCCGGCAAGGGTGCGCCGCTCGTCTGGTGAGCCGCCATCCTAGCACTGCCCGGTGCTGATTTTCAGCCACCGGCTGACACTTTGCGCCGGCGAGCCGGGCGGGACACCCGGGATTTGACCCGGCATTCCGGCAGGTTACCCGTGGCCTGCTCCTTGCTCCTCCATGGCGGGTCGGACCCCACGATGAACACCAGCAGACACGACGCGGCATCGACGAGATCGCTCAGCGGTACGGACGCGGCCGAGATCGCGTCGCTCCGCGCGCGCCTGCGGCGGCTCGAGCAGGAGAACCTCCGGCTGCTCGACGACGAGCGCGCCCGTCAGCAGGAGACCAAGGCGCTGGCCGGCATCGGCCGCCTCTTGTCAGAGCGCCTCGAGCCCGACGTGGTCGGCCAGCGCATCGCGGAAAGCCTCCGGTCGCTGCTCGACGGCCGCTCCGCCGTCGTCTACCGCATCGACACCGACACCGCGAATCTCCTCGCGCTGGCCGTGTCGCAGGAGGCCGAGCCGGGCACCGGCTGGCGGCCGGTCCGGCCGGTGGGATCGGGCGCGCTCGGTCTGGCCATTCGCGATCGCCGCACCGTCACGACGCCGGACGCACTCGCCGACGCGCGGGTCGAGATCACCCCGGAGCTGCGCGCGCACCTGGAGAAGCTGCAGGACCGCGCGGTGCTCGCGGTGCCGCTCCTCACCCAGCATCGCCTCATCGGGGTGCTGGCGGTGCGAAACGTCACCGGCACCGTGTTCGACGCGCGCGCGGTCCAGCTCGCCGAGACGCTCGCCGATCAGGCCGCGCTCACCCTCGAGCAGGCGCGCCTCTTCGCCGAGCAGGAGCAGCGGCGCCGCGAGGCGGAGGTCCAGGCCGACCTGGCCCGGACGATCGGCGAGACCCTCGACCTCGAGACGGTGCTGCGACGAGTGACCGGGGCCGCCAAGGAGCTGTGCCGGAGCGACGGCGCGGTCATCGGCCTTCGGATCGCGGGATCGGACGCCGTGCTCCTGCGCTCGTGGACCGAGCCCTGGTACGACGCCCTCGTGGCCACCCGCATCCTGCCCGGCAAGGGACTGGGCGGCCACGTGCTCGCCGACGGACGGCCGTGCCGCACCGGCGACGACATCGGCGGGCCGCGAGTCGGCGACCATTATCACGAGCAGATCAGCCGGCTCGGCATCCAGGCCCAGATGGCGGTGCCGGTGCTCATCGACGGGCGCGTCGAGGGGCTGCTCTACGTGGACAACCGCTCGGCCCGCACCTTCAGCGACCAGGACGAGGCGATCCTGGTGCGCCTGGCCGCCCAGGCCGCGCTGGCCATCCGCAACGCGACCCTCTTCGCCGACGAGCAGCTGGCCCGCGGCACCGCCGAACGCCTCGTGCGCGCGCTCCGCGAGAGCCAGGAGCGGTTCCAGTTCGTGGCCCGCGCCACCAACGACGCGGTGTGGGACTGGGATCTGGTCAGCGACGAGCTGTGGTGGAACGAAGGCGTGCAGACCCTCTTCGGCTACGCGCCGGAGCAGATCGGGCCCGACGTGTCCTGGTGGCACGACCGCATCCACCCCGAGGATCGCGAGCGCGTGGTGCGGGACATCCGCGCGGCGGTCGACCGCGGCAGCGAGAGCTGGAGCGCAGAATATCGGTACCGGCGCGCGGACGGCTCGTACGCCCGCGTGTTCGACCGCGGCTACGTGCTGCGCGACAGCGAGGGGCGCGCGACCCGGATGATCGGCGCGATGATGGACATCACCCAGCGCAAGCAGCTCGAGGACGAGCTGCGGCAGGCTCAGAAGATGGAGGCGGTGGGACTGCTGGCCGGCGGCGTGGCCCACGACTTCAACAACCTGCTCACCGTCATCGCCGGCCGGACCCACCTGCTGCTGGCCAAGCTCAAGGCGGACGATCCGTCCCGCCGCAGTGTCGAGCTGATCCAGAAAACGTCGGACCGCGCGGCCGCCCTCACCCGCCAGCTCCTGGCCTTCAGCCGAAAGCAGGTGCTGCAGCGCAAGGTCCTCGACCTCAACGCCACCGTGGCCGAGGTGAGCGGGATCCTGCGACGACTGATCGGCGAGGACGTCGAGCTCCTGCTGACCCTCGGCCCGCGCGCCGGCTGCGTCAACGCCGATCCCGGTCAGCTCGAGCAGGTGCTGCTGAACCTGGCGGTCAACGCGCGCGACGCGATGCCTCGGGGAGGCACGCTGAGCCTCGAGACCGACCAGGTGCGGCTCGACGCGGCGCCGGCCGGCCGACCCGACGCGCTGCCGCCCGGCCCGTACGCGGTGCTGCGCGTGATCGACACCGGCACCGGCATGGACGAGGCGACCCAGGCCCGCATCTTCGAGCCGTTCTTCACCACCAAGGAGCGCGGCAAGGGCACCGGCCTCGGCCTCTCGATGGTGCACGGCGTCGTGCGCCAGCACGGGGGCACCATCACGGTGCGCAGCACGGTGGGCGCCGGGGCCACGTTCGAGATCTACCTGCCGCAGGTCGAGGTGGCGCCCGACGGCGAGGAGCCCGGCGAGCCCGCGCGGCCCGCGGCCGGGCACGAGACGGTGCTGCTGGTCGAGGACGAGGACGACGTGCGCGCGCTGGCCCGCGAGGTCCTCGAGCGGCAGGGCTACACGGTGGTGGAGGCGCCCGACGGCGCGCAGGCTCTCTCGCTCTTCGAGCGCGACGGCCGCCGTATCGACCTCATCCTTACCGACGTGGTCATGCCTCGCATGAGTGGCCGCGAGCTGGTGGATCGCGTGCGGGCGAGCCGCCCGGCCATGCCGGTGCTCTACATGTCCGGCTATACCGAGGACGCCATCGTGCGCCACGGGGTGCGCGACGCGAGCCTGCTCCTGCTCAGCAAGCCGTTCGGCCCCGCCGACCTGGTGCGCAAGGTCCGCGAGGTCCTCGACAAATCCCGCTAGCTACCGCGTCACCAGCGGCTCGCCGATCAGCTTCCAGTAGGGGAGCGCCACCGCCAGCACCACGAGGGCGGCCAGCACGGTCATCAGCAGCCCGAAGCGGAAGATCTCGCCGGCCGTGAGATGCCCGCGCTCGTACACGACGAGCGACGAGCCGCTCTGGGCCGGGTAGTAGAGCACCGCGTCCCCCGCGATCGTCACGATCAGCCCGCACAACACCGGATTCAGTCCCGACGCCACGCCCGCCGACATCGCGACCGGGATGGTGGTGGCGAGGAAGCCGGTGATGTTCGGGATCATCAGGCGCACCACCGCGGAGGCGGCGAGCAGCACGCCCACCACCATCAGCGGGGTCTGGGCCACCCCGTGCGCGGCCCCGACCACGCCGGCGGCCAGCCAGTCGCTGGCGCCCGAGCGCGACAGGGCCTGGGCCAGCGAGAGCGAGGCCGCGATGACGAAGAAATTGCTCCAGCCCACCTCCTGCTCGAACTCCCGCCAGGTGAGCACACCCCAGCGCGGCATCAGATAGCCGATCCACGCGAGCAGCGCGGGCAGGGTCGGATGCCAGTGGTGCAGCGAGTCGGTGAGCCAGAGCAGCCCCGCGCCGGCGGTGATGAGCGCGGCGCGCAGCTCGACCGCGGTGAGCGGCCGCCGGTCCGCCGCTGGCGGCACCGCGACCTCGTCCCGGAAGCCGTGACGATACCGCAGGTAGATCGCGATCGAGGCCAGCGCGAGCAGCGCCGCGTAGGGCACGCACATGAGCACGAGCCAGTGCGACCAGGAGATGGCGCCGATCAGCCCGGCGGCCACGATCGGGGTGATGCCGCCGGTGAGGAACACGGTGGAGGACAGGCGGTTCACCGAGTTCAACACCAGCATGATCGCGCGCGACAGGGGCGCGCCGCGCGGCACCCGGCCCAGCTCCAGCGCCTGGTCGTAGACGTGCACCAGGATGCCGGTGCGCGTTGTGGCCGACGGCAGGATCAGCGTGAGCGGGATCAGCGCGAGCAGCAGATGCCCGTAGAGGGCGCCCGCGCGCCCGCGGCCCCGGGCCAGGAGGACACGCGCCACCCGCTCGGCCAGGCCGCTGCGGGCCACCGCCACGCCCATCGTGAGCACGCCGATCAGGAAGTAGGCGATCGGATCCGCGAAGCCCACCAGTGCCTCGCGGATCCCCGGCACCGCGCGGGTGAACACCAGCGCCACGATCGCCACCACGCCGGTCACGCCGGGAGGCAGCGTCTCGAGCCCCCACAGGCCGATGGCCAGCACGATGACCGCGAGGACGCGCTGGCCGTCGACGCTGAGACCGGCCGGGGTGGGCGCGGCCAGCACCGCCAGGCTTCCGAGCAGCGGGATCACAGCGCGGAAGCCTGACGGTGGGCGCACCGGGCAACAATACTACCAGTGACCGTCGTGGCGATTACCAGTGACCGTAGTAGCGGGGCGCGTACCAGCCGGGCGCGTAGCCCGGGTGGGCGGGATAGACGTAGGTGATGCGCGGCCGAGGCCGGGGCACGTACGCGAACGGCGGCGCCAGCGGCACCACCGCGCAGCCGGCCAGCAGCAACGCGGCCAGTGGAATCCAGAGCCATCGCATGATCGGATCCTCCTCGTCCGATCAGACGGGCGCGCCCACTCCGAATATTCCGGGCCCCGCGCGTAAACGCGCGGGGAGAATGGCGCGTCTAGATCTTTGGGCGCGACGTCGCGGCGTCTAGCGCGGCTGCTCGCCGAGCACGATGACGCCGGCCGCCGCGAGCCGGTCGATCTCCTCGGCGGAGAGTCCCATCTCGCGCAGCACCTCGGCGGTGTGCTGGCCGAGCAGGGGCGCCGGCCGATCGATACGCGGCGGCGTGCCCGAGGCCTGTCCGGGGAACGCGAGCATCTTCACCTTGCCCGCGCCGGGCTGCTCGACCTCGGCCACGAGCCCCAGGTGGCGAACCTGCGGGTCCTCGAACACCTCATGGAACTCGTAGATCGGTCCCGCGGCCACCCCGGCCTTCTCGAGGCGCGTCACCCAGTCGGCCACCGACCCCCCGCTGGCGAAGATGCCCTCGACCCGCGCCTTGAACGTCGCGTGATTTTCCAGGCGCGCCGCGTTCGTGGCGAAGCGCGGATCGGTCTCCATCTCGTGGTCGCCGAGCGCGGCGCAGAAGCGGCCCCACTGGTCCGGGTTCAGCAGCACCACGTTGATGAAGCCGTCGCGGGCCTGGAACGCTTCCGCGGGCGACAGATGCAGGTTGCGGTTGCCCGCGCGCTTCGGCCGCTCGCCGGTGTCGAAGAAGATCGCGACCGGATCGGGCAAGAGACCGAGGCTCGCGGTGACCAGGCTCACGTCGACGTGCTGGCCTTCACCGGTGCGGAGACGATGGACCAGCGCCGCGTTGATCATGCCGAAGGCCATGTAGGAGGCCGCGACGTCGGAGATCGAGCCGCCCACCCGGGTCGGTGGATGCCCCGGCATGCCGGTGAGGGCCATGAGCCCGCTCATGCCCTGCGCGATCGTGTTGTAGCCGGGCTTGCGGGCGAGGGGGCCGGTCTGGCCGAAGCCGGTCACCGAGGCGTACACCACTGCCGGATTCACCGCGCGGATCGCCGCGTAGCCCAGGCCCAGCCGCTCGGCCACGCCGGGCAGGAAGTTCTCGAGGACGACGTCGGCGCGGCGGGCCAGTTCGAACGCCAGCCGCGCGCCCTCGGGCTTTTGCAGATCCACCGCGATGCCGCGCTTGTTGCGGTTGACCGCCGCGAAGGAGGCGCTCATCTGCCCGTTGCCGCGGAGCGCCCGCATGTCGTCGCCGCGGCCGGGCCGCTCCAGCTTGATCACGTCGGCGCCGAGGTCGCCCAGCAGCGCGGCCGCGTACGGACCGGCGATCACGCGCGAGAGGTCGAGGACGCGAATACCCTGGAGCATGGCGGCCCGGGCATGGTGCCGCGGCGGGCCGGCGGAGTCAAGACGCCGGGGCCGGCAGCTTGACGACGACTCCGCCGGTCGCTAGGCTCTCCCCACACGCGGAAGGACGCGGTTCACCGAGCCAAAGGGGGCGTCATGCGCTACCAACGGATCTCCGCCGACTGCCACATCGATCTGCCCTGGATCCCGCCCGACCTGTTCTCGTCGAATGCCTCGGCGGCGCTCCGGGACCGCATGCCCTACGTGAAGGACGGGCCCGACGGCCCGTACTGGACCGCGAAGAACGGCACCAGCTTCGGGCTCTGGGGCGGCGTGGGACCGGCGGGCCAGAAGTACGAGCCGGGCAAGCACCACCGCGTGGACGTCATGGCGGCGACCGGTCTCTATGACGACGGCCGCCAGGGCATCGCCCGGCCGACCACTCCCGAGCTGCGGGCGAAGGACATGGACCGCGACGGGGTGCAGGCCGAGGTCATCTACGGCATCCTCGGCGCGGCCACGCGGCTGAACGATCACGAGGCCGCCACCGAGATGTTCCACATCTACAACGACTGGCTGGTAGACTTCTGCCGGCACGACCCCGACCGCTTCATCGGCCTGGCCTGCCTGCCCTACGGCGACATCGACGCGGCGGTGCAGGAGGTCTACCGGGTGGCCAAGCTCGGGCTGCGGGGCATGGAGCTGTCGTGCTCCTGGGACATGGAGCCGATGTGGCATCCGACCTGGGAGCCCCTGTGGAAAGCGGTCAACGACGTGAACCTGCCGCTGCACTTCCACACCTTCCCGGCCCTGCCGCCCAGCGTGCTGGAGAAACAGAAGGGGCTCACCCGGCGCGCCGCGTTCTTCACGGTGGTCTCCGCGTTCCAGATGAACCTGGTCAACATCCTGGCCGCGATCATCGGGGCCGCGGTGCTCGAGCGCTACCCGAACGTGCGCATCGCCTTCGGCGAGTCCGGCATCGGCTGGGTGCCCTACGCGCTCGACCGCATGGACTTCGAGTGGGAGGACCGCTTCACCGACCTGGGCCTCACGATGAAGCCCAGCGACTACTGGCGGCGGCAGTGCAAGGCGACCTTCCAGTTCGACCGCATCGGCACCAAGCTGATCGAGGACATGGGCGTGGAGACGCTGATGTGGGGCTCCGACTATCCGCACGGCGACGGGGTGTGGCCCGACTCCACCAAGTACATCGCCGAGCAGTTCGGCCACCTGCCCGCCGAGGTCACCCGCAAGATCACCTGCGAGAACGCCGGCCACTTCTACGGCCTGCTGAAATAATCGGGGTCAGGTCTTGCATTACGACACATGTCGTAATGCAAGACCTGACCCCAGCCGGTTACGCGCGCGCTTCGAGGACCATGTTGGCGGGCGTCTCGGCGACGCGACGCACGCGCGAGAAGCCGGCCTCGCTCAGCACGTCACGGAGGCGCTTCTCGCCGGCCTGCGCGCCCAGCGCGAGTCCCACTTCCTGGCTGAGCGAGGCCGGCGTGCACAGCAGCGTCGACGCCCCGTAGTAGAGCCGTCCGATCGGGTTGAGGTTGTCCTCCAGCCGGTCGTTGGCGAAGGGCTCCACCAGCATCCACGTCCCGCCCGCGCCGAGCGACTGGCGCACGTGACGGGCCGCCCCGACTGGGTCGCCCATGTCGTGCAGGCAGTCGAAGAAGGTGACCAGATCGTAGCCGGTGCCCGGATAGGCCTTGGCCGAGGCCACCTCGAACGACACGCGATCCCCCACCCCCGCCTTGTCGGCGGCCCGCCGCGCCGCCTCGATGGAGGCGGGATGGTAGTCGAACCCGGTGATGGTCGCGCGCGAGAACGCCTGCGCCATGATGATGGTGGAGGCGCCGTGACCGCAGCCCACGTCGGCGATCCGCCCGCCCGCCTCGAGCCGCGCCTTCACACCGTCGAGCGCGGGGATCCACTGGCTGACCAGGTTCATCGCGTAACCCGGGCGGAAGAAGCGCTCGCAGCCCTCGAACACGCCGGGATCGTGCTCGTGCCAGCCCACGCCCTCGCCGGTGCGGAACGCGTCGGCGATCCGGGCCTCGTCGCGGATCGATCCCACGCCCAGCATGAACGCGCCCGGCAGGTCCGCGTCCAGCAGCAGGAACGCGTGCTCCGGCGGCAGCGTGAAGCGGCCGCTCGCCGCCTCGTAGGTCACGTACCCGCCCGCCGCCTGCGCGGAGAGCCACTCGCGGACGTAGCGCTCGCGTGCGCCGGTGCGCTCGGCCAGCTCCGCCGCGGTCATGGGCCCGCCGTCCGCGAGCGCGCGGTAGAGGCCCAGCTTGTCCCCGATCAGCACGAGGCCCGCGTGGAACGTCGCGGCCACGTCCTGGATCGCCTTGCCGAGAAACTCGTTCACCTTCGCCTGGTCCAGTGTCGCGTGCTGAGGTGCCATCGTTCATCCTCCTCTGGGCGCTTGGCCCGAATGATGGTGGCCAACGGCTTCAGGAAATTGCGAGCGCCGTGCCACGAGCCGGGCCGTCGTAAGGCCGCGTCGCGCCGGCGATCCCGACCGCGACGCCGGCGGCCCCTGCAAGGTCACGCGGCAACTCGTCCTCGTCTCGATTCGCGCGCTCATCAGTCGTTCCGGGAACTTGCGCGGGCTCGGCCCGCGGCAGACGAGCCTGCGGGAGCCGCAAGGCCGGCCTGCGGACCCCGCCCCCGCGAAGTCAATGCAGTGGCGCGCCATCGAGGTGGTGCTCGATGAGCGCGTTGATCCGGTCCGGGTGCGTGACCGGCGCCATGTGGCCCACGCCCTCGACCTCGATCACGGTCACGCGCGGCAAGACCTTCGTGAGCAGCCGCGCGACTTCCCGGCCCGACGCCGGCGACTCGGAGCCGGTCAGGTAGAGCACCGGGACGTCCAGATCCGCGAACGCGGACAGCGGCGTCGGCTCCCGGAACACGGCGTCCCACTCCGCCTTCACCGTGCTCATCGCGCCCGCGATGGCGTCGCGGCGCTGCGGCGGCATCCCCGCCCACGCGCCCGGCTCCATCCAGTAGTCCACGAACCGCTGCCCGGCTCCGTGCGGGTCGCCGCGCTCGAGCAGCAGGACGGTGTCGTCGCGCACCGCGGTGATCTCGCGGGCCGCCGGCTGGTCCGGATCCTCGGCCACCAGCACCGAGAAGAGCACCGGCTCGAACAGGACGAGCGACTCGACCCGCTCCGGCCGGGCGCACGCCGCGGCCAGCGCGACCGCCCCGCCGTAGGAATGGCCGACCAGATGATAGCGGGCGCCGGCGGCGGCCAGCACCGGATCGAGCCGCGCCACCTCGTCGGCCAGCGACATCGGCCGGAGCGCCGGCCAGGTCGGGCTCTTGCCCGAGCCGTAGAGATCCGCCGCGAGCGTGCGGTAGCGGCAGCCCAGGCGGTCCATCAGGGGCCGCCACTGGGCCGACGAGCTGGCGCTCGAATGCAGGCAGACGATCGAGGTCCCGTGGCCCGACTCACGAAAGGTCGCGCGCGGATGGTCCATCATCCGATCACCTCGAGACCGCCTCGGCGGTCGTCGGATCGATCACGTCACGGACCTCGGAGATCCGGTTGCACGGGAAGCCGCCCTGCGCGGCGTGCTGCTGGATGAGGTCCGGGCTCGCCGCGATGTAGACGCAGTACAGCCGGTCGCCGGTCCCAGAGCTCGTCAGTCACTGGATGTCCGGGCCGAGGTTGCGCAGGACCTCACAGGACCGCGCGGCGGCTTTCTGCAGCTTCTCCGGACCCCAGGAGCCGATCCCCGGGATCTCGCGCTCGATCACGACTCTGGGCATCTCTACTTTTTCCTCCGTGGATCGTCGGCCGGGTCGACGAAGGTCAGGTCGGTTGGCCCCACGCCGTGCACCTGCACGACCGTCTCCTGGGCGCCGGCCCAGGCGAAGTGGGGGTGCTGGGGCGGGATCGAGACGAACCCGCCGACCGGCAGCTCGTGCCCCGCGCGCGGATCGAACTTCTCCCCCACGCCGATGAAGAAGGATCCCGCGAGCACGGTGACGTTCTCGCTGGCCTTGTGCGTGTGCGGCGGGATCTTGTAGGCCGGCGGCATCTTGATGCGGTAGACGAACGGGCCGGCCGTGCTGGGATCGCCCTGCACCACCGCGAGCCGCGCGCCGGGCAGCACGGGAGGCTCCACCCACTTGAGGGTCTCCGGCATGGAGACGGTGTGCGCCGGCTGCTGCGCATGCAGCTGGAGCGCGGCGAAGAGCATCATGACGAGGAGCCCGAGGACCAGGTAGCTGCGACGCATGGCCATTTCCTCCCGTTGGAGTTGTCGACTGCTGGCCTCGGCGGCTCGCAAGCGACGTGCCCGAGTGGAACGTCGCGAGATCTCGCACGGGCCGGGCGGCCGAGGCAATGTCGTCTTGCGCGCCGGCCCCGAGCGATCGGAGGAGGCGCTCTTGATTTCGCCACGTTGGCCCCGCAAGCTGTCCTGGCGGGTCGGGCCCGTGAACGTGCCGTCACGGATGGCAGGTACGTCGGCGCCGGCGCGGAGGGCATCCGGACCTTGCACGGTCGTCGGACGGGCCCGCCATGGTACCTTGCGGAGTCCGAGGCCAGTTCCGATGAGCGCTTACCGTGCCGCCACCGCCGCTTCCGCAAGCCGGGCTTGCGCCGCGGAGCGCGGCGAGTCCCTAGCTGTAAGGGCTTTCTCGATGGCACACCGCTTGCCCGGTTGAGGACGCACGATGGACGCAACGGGTCCGGTTGTCGGCGTGGACGTGGGGGCCTCGACGATCTCGGCCGGGCTGGTGCGCCGCGACGGCACCATTCTCACCGCGGCGCAGGCGCCGACCCTGGGCGAGGGCGCGGTGGTCGACACGATCCTCGCGCTGGTCGATCGCACCCTGGCGACGGCGCGCGAGCGCGCCGTCGAGGTCTCCGGCATCGGCATCGGCCTTCCCGGCCTCGTGGACGTCGAGAAGGGCTTCATGCGGTCGATCCCGCGGTCCTGGCTGGCCGAGCTCTGCGACGTGCCGCTGGCCGCTCTCATCCAGGAGCGCAGCGGGCATGCCGTCTTCGTCGACAACGACGTCAACGCCCTGTCCCTGGCCGAGTGGATGTTCGGGCTGGGGCGCGGCGCATCCTCGCTGGTCACGGTGGCCATCGGCACCGGAATCGGCGCCGGGCTGATCCTCGATGGCCGCCTCGTGCGCGGCCACAACCAGATCGCCGGCGAGGTCGGCCACCTGTCCGTGAGCATCGACGGCCCCACGTGCGTGTGCGGGGGCATCGGCTGCCTCGCCACCTACGTCGCGGGCGGGATGATCGCGGACCGGGCGCGGGAACGGCTGGCCGGCTACCCGACCTCCACGCTGGTGGCGCGCGCCGGGGGGGACCCGGCCCTGATCGGCGCGCCACTGCTCTTCCAGGCCGCCGCGGAGGGCGACCCGCTCGCCCACGCGGTCGTGGACGACGCGTGCGAGGCGCTCGCGACCGGCATCGGCGGGATCGTGAACCTGTTGAATCCGGAAGTGATCGTGATCACGGGAGGCGTCGCGGTATCGCTCGCGCCCCTCCGGGACGACATCCTGCGCCGGGTTCGCCGCCGGGCGCTCGCCGCCGCCCTCGACGCCACCACGGTGCGGGTGGTGCCGAGCGACAAGCGCGGCACCGTGCGCGGCGGCGCCGCCCTCGTCCTCTACGAAACGGCGCGCCGCGCCCCGCATCCCTGAGCGAGAGGCCACGATGTACATCCACCGGCCGGACGCACGGATCTTCTACCAGGTGACGGGCAGCGGGACGCGGGACCTCTTCCTGTTGCCCCAGTGTCAGGTGGTCACCCACAGCCGAATGTGGAAGTACCAGATCCCGTACCTGTCGCGGTACTTCCGGGTGCTCACGATGGACCCGCGCGGCAACGGGCGCTCCGACCGGCCGCCCACCGGCTACGACGTGGACTCGCGGTACGGCGACTTCGTGGCCGTCGTCGACGAGGTGGCGCGGCCGCCCTTCGCCCTCGTCGCGTTCTCGTGCGCGGCTCCGCTGGCGTTCCGGTACGCGGTCGCCCACCCGGACCGGCTCTCGCACCTCATCTTGTTGTCCGGCCAGTACGCCGAGTCGGTGCCGCAGCCGTTCGAGGAGCGCGTCGCGCAGGTGATCCGCGGCGACTTCGACAACTGGCGGACGCGCCTGTTCAAGCGCATCTTCCCGGAGCCGCACTCGCTCAAGGGCATCGAGGACTGCGTGGGCTGGGCGGGCGAGACCACCCCCGACGTCCTGATCGAGTCGCTGCGGGCCATCGACGGCCTCGACGTCCACGAGCTGCTGGGGCAGATCCGCGTCCCGACCCTCGCGCTGCACGGCACCCAGGACAAGATCGTGCCGTACTCGCACGCCCAGAAGATGGTGGCAGCGATTCCGGGGGCGCGCCTGGTCACCTTCGACCGCGGCGGCCACGGGCTCTTCGGCCGCGACGCGGTGAAGGTCAATCGCCTCGTCCGCGACTTCGCCCTCGGCCGCGAGATCGAGGACGCCACGATCCCGGCCACCACCGAGCGGGCGGTCCCGACCCCGGAGCCGCGGCCGGTGGCCCGCCGCGCCCCCCGCGGCGGCCCGCGGCGGGTGCTCTGGCTCTCGAGCCCGATCGGCCTCGGCCACATCCAGCGCGACCTCGCGATGGCCCGGCGGCTGCGCGAGCTGAATCCGGACGTCACGGTGGATTTCCTCGCCGCGGAGCCGGCCGACCGCGTGGTGCAGCACTGGGGCGAGCGGCTGCACCCGGCGACCCGGCTCCTGCAGAACGAGACCAAGCACTTCGAGGGCTGGTCCGCGGACCACGAGCTGCACGCGTTCAACGCGCTCTGGGACATGGACGAGATCCTGACCGCCAACTTCATGACCCTCGCCGACGTGGTCGAGCGCGAGCGCTACGACCTGTGGGTGGGCGATGAGGGCTGGGACCTCGACTACTTCCTCCACGAGAACGCCGACCTCAAGCGGGCGCCCTACGTCTTCCTCACCGACTTCATCGGCGTGCTCCCGATGCGCGACGATCCGACCTCCACCGAGTTCATACGCTGCTGGGAGAAGAACGCGGAGAACATCGACCACCGGCGCCTGCACCCCGACGTCCGGGACCTCTCGCTCATGGTGGGCGACGAGGAGGACGTGCTCGACCGCGAGTTCGGTCCCGATCTGCCGAACATGCGCCAGTGGGCGCGCGAGCAGTTCCGCTTCCCGGGCTACACCTTCCACTTCGATCCCCGCGCCTTGCGCGACCGGGCCGCCCTGCGGGCGCGGCTCGGCTACCGCTCCGACGAGCGGGTGATCCTGGCCTCGGTGGGCGGCACGCGCGTGGGACGGAGCCTGCTGCGCAAGTGCGCGGAGGCCTTCAATCTCATCGCGTCGCAGGTCCCGGAGACGCGGCTGGTGCTGGTGGGCGGGCCGCGGATCGGCGAGGCGGAGCCGTCGTGGGGGCCGCGGGTCGAGGTGCGCGCGTACGTGCCCGATCTCTTCGAGCACCACGCCGCCGTCGATCTCGCGATCGTCCAGGGCGGGCTCAGCACCACCATGGAGCTGGCCGCGGTGCGCACGCCGTTCCTGTACTTCCCGCTGCGCCACCACTTCGAGCAGCAGCTGCACGTGGCGCGACGGCTCGATCGCCTCGGCGCGGGGGTGCGCCTCGACTACGACCACACGAGCCCGGAGGCCCTCGGGGCCGCGATGCTCGAGCACCTGGGCAAGCCGGTCCACTCCGCGGACATCCCGCTCGACGGGACCGACCGCGCCGCGCGGCTCATCGCCGGGCTGCTCTAGAGGCAGGCCTCCATGCGCGCGCGTCTGCCCGATCGCGAAGGTCACGTGGGGTCGCCCGGGACCCGCGTCTACTGGGAAGAGCACGGGCGGGGCGACCGCGCGGTGCTCTTCGTCCCCGCCTGGCAGATCGTCGATAGCCGCGTCTGGAAGATGCAGATCCCCTACTTCGCCCGCCACTTCCGGACGCTGACCTTCGACCCGCCGGGCACCGGCCGCTCGGACCGGCCCGCGACCGGCTACGATCACGACCGGATGGCCGATCACACCCGCGCGGTCCTGGACGCGGCCGGGGTCGAGCGCGCCGCCCTCGTCTGCCTCTCGCGCGGCGCCTGGGCGGGGGCGATCCTGGCGTCTCGTCACGCCGAGCGGGTCGAGCGGCTGGTCCTCACCGGCTCGGCGCTGTCCGACGAGCCGCGCGCCGACGATGATTTCTTGATGGTGCGCGATCGCTACGAGGGGTGGGAGAAGTACAACGCCCACTACTGGCGGACGCACTTCCGTGACTTCCTCGAGTTCTTCATGAGCCGGATGTTCACCGAGCCGCACTCCACGAAGCCGCGCGAGGACGCCGTCTCGTGGGGGCTCGGCACCACCCCCGAGGTGCTCATTGCCAGCACGCTCGAATGGGGGTGCCGGTCTTCGGCCGCCGAGCTGCTCGCCTCAGTGCGCGTCCCCACGCTGATCATCCACGGCACCGACGACGCGGTGCGGCCGTTCGCCCTGGCCGAGCACACGCACGCCGCGATCGCCGGATCCATCCTCCTGCCCTTCGAGGGCTCGGGACACTGCCCGCAGGCCCGCGACCCGGTCCGCTACAACCTGACGGTCCGCGACTTCCTCGAGCCGGCGGCCCCGCGGCCACGCCCATGGCGCCGCGCCCTGACGCGCCCGCGGCGCGCGCTGTTCATCTCGAGCCCGATCGGCCTGGGCCACTCGCTGCGCGACGTGGCGATCGCCCGCGAGCTGCGCGCGCTCCATCCCGATCTCGACATCCAGTGGCTCGCCCAGGACCCGGTGACGCGGGTGCTGCAGGCCCGGGGCGAGACGGTGCATCCGGCGAGCGAGCACCTGGCGGGAGAGTCCGCGCACATCGAGTCCGAGGCGGGCGAGCACGACGTCCACGTCTTCCAGGCGTGGCGAAACATGGACGAGATCCTGCTCGCCAACTTCATGGTGCTGCACGACCTGCTGGAGGCCGAGCCCTTCGACCTCGTCATCGGCGACGAGGCCTGGGAGACCGACTACTACTTCCACGAGAACCCCGAGCTCAAGCGCACCGCCTTCGCCTGGCTCACCGATTTCGTCGGCTGGCTACCCATGAACCCGGATCCGGCCTCTGCCGAGGCGCGGATCACCGCCGACTACAACGCGGAGATGATCGAGCAGGTCGCGCGCTTCCCGCGGGTGCGGGACCGCGCCCTGTTCGTGGGCGGCCGCGAGGACGTCGTGGACCGGCCCTTCGGGCCCGGGCTCCCCAACATCCGGGACTGGACCGCCGAGCACTACGACTTCGCCGGCTACGTGCTGCCCTTCGACCCGGCCGAGTTCGCGGATCGCGAGGGCCTGCGCGCGCGGCTGGGATTCCGGGTCGACCAGCGCGTGGTCCTGGCCGCGGTGGGCGGGACCGCGGTGGGCCAGCACCTGCTCCGCAAGGTCGTCGAGGCGTGCCCCGCGATGAAGCGCGGCGCGCCCGATCTCCGGGTCATCGTCATCACGGGCCCCCGGATCGATCCGGCCACGCTGCCCGCGGCGCCGGGCGTGGAGTACCGGCGCTTCGTGCCCGATCTGTACGCCCACCTCGCCGCGTGCGATCTGGCCATCGTGCAGGGCGGCCTCAGCACGTGCATGGAGCTGACCGCGACCCGGCGGCCGTTCATCTACGTCCCGCTGCGGAATCATTTCGAGCAGAACGTGCACGTGCCTCATCGGCTGGCCCGCTACGGGGCCGGCGTGCGACTGGACTACGCCGACATCAATCCGGAGACGCTGGCCCACGCGGTCGCGGACGGGCTCAAGCGTCCGGTCACCTACCGCGACGTCGAGACCGGGGGCGCCCGCCGGGCCGCCGAGATGCTCGCTCCGCTGCTGGAGGGCCGCCGCCGATGAGTCGCGCCCCCGCGCTCGAGCGGGACCAGGTGCCGGAGGACATCCGCGCGCTCTACGACATGGTGGAGAAGCTGCCGGGCGCGCCCCGGCTGACCGGGAAGACCCTGGCCCATTCGCCGCCGGCGTTGCGCCTCTTCCTCGAGGTCACCCGCGCCATGACCACGCTCACCCTGGATCCGCGCCTGCGGGAGCTGGCCTTCGTGGCCGTCTCCCGCCTGAACGGATCCGCGATCTGCGACACCTTCCACTCCTGGCTCGGACGGAAAGTCGGTCTGAGCGTGGAACAGCTCGCCGGGCTCGCCGACCCCGCCGCGAGCCCGGCGTACCGCGAGGTGGAGCGGCTGGTCATCCGGTACGCCGCGCAGCTGACCACGACCGGCCGAGTCGACGACGCGGTCCACGCGGCGCTGGCCGCCCAGCTGCCGACCCGCCAGCTCGTCGAGCTGGCGCTCACGGTGGCCGCGGCCCAGTTCAGCAACCGCGTGAACGCGGCCCTCGAGCTCGATCTGGAACACCCCTAACGGACGGAGGACATGCCATGGCCCTCGGACTCAACGACGTCGACGTGGACGGCATGAAGGAGATGGACCGCAAGATCCGCGAGAACCCGGCCCTCGGCAGGCGGACGGTGAAGCTGCGCTCGACGTGGCGGCGCGGGGCCAAGGCCCTCGTGGAGATCGGCGCCCAGGAGGCAATGGGCAAGCCGGCGACGCCGCCGACGCGCCGGTTCTTCATCACGGTGGACGCGCCGCCCGGCCTCGGCGGGGTGGACGCGGCGGCCACCGCGGCGGAGACGCTGGTCGCCTCGTTCGCGGGCTGCCTCACCTCGGGGATCGCGGCCAACGCCGCGCTGTTCGACGTGCCGATCGACGGCCTGAGCGTGGAGATGGAGGCCGACATCGACTTCCGCGGCCTGCTCGGCCACGACAAGTCGGTGCGCAACGGCTTCACCGACATCCGCTACACCGTGACGATCGAGAGCCCGGCCCCCGAGGAGAAGGTGCGGCGCTGCAAGGAGACGATCGACCGCAAGTCGCCGGTGGGCGACACGCTGGCGAACCCGGTGAAGATCACCTCGACGTTCGTGCACAAGCGGAGCTGACCGCCCCTCATGCCGGGAGAGATCAACTGCATCTTCACGAAGGGGCTGATTCCCTTCGTGGAGAAGGAGGTCGGCCCCGAGGCCGCCGCCGCGATCTGCCGCGCGGCCGGACGATCGCGCGACTACCTCATGGCCGACCACAACTGGATCCCGGCGGCGGTGGCCGATCAGCTGGTCACCCTGTGCCAGCAGCTGATGCGCGAGCCCGACCAGGAGCGCTGGGCCCGGCGGTACGGCGAGTCGTTCATGGACTGGAAGCCGCGCGAGGAGCGCTCCTATCTCGGCACCTATTCGATGGGCATCGGCAACCCGCGGGCCGCCTACGAGCGCGGGACCACGATCTACGGCAGCCAGAGCCGGGGCGTGCATCGGCTCGACATCCTGGAGGTCGGCCGGCACCGAGCCCTCTATCGCTGGACGCCCCTGCCCGGACAGACGATCACGGTCTGGAGCTGCACGTGGGTCAAGGTGCAGTGTGAGCGCTTTCCGACCAACTGGGGTCTCCCGCGCGCCGAGATCGTCGAGAGCACGTGCGCGGCGAGGGGCGGCGACGCGTGCCGCTGGGACATCCGCTGGCAGAACCCGTCGCGCGGAGCCCGCTTCTGGGCCCCGTCCCTGGCCGGCGGCGTCGTCTCCGCCCTGCTCGGGGTGGCCGGCGCCACCGCGGGAGGCGGCTGGCCGCTGCTGGCCGCCGCCCCGCTCCCGCTGATCGTGGGCGTGGCGCTCGGGCACTCGCGGCGCGAGAGTCATCAACGCCGGCACACCCAGCAGCTGCTCGACCTCCAATCCGAGGAGATCATCTATTCGAACCGCGAGCTGGAGAAGAAGTTCGCGGAGCTGGAGACGCGGATCGAGCAGCTCTCGCTCCTCACCGACCTCAGCGCCGCGGTGAGCGGCA
>DATFYA010000200.1 GCA_035315345.1 Candidatus Methylomirabilota bacterium | reverse complement strand
TTCGGCATGGTGGCCGTCGCGTTCGTGGCGTCGTGGGCGATCGTGCGGCTCTACGGACCGACGTTCACCCGCGAGCACGTCGCGGCCCTGCTGACCGATGCGCTGGGACAGCCGGCGCGCGTCGGCGCGGTGCGCCTTCGTCCCCTGCTCGGCCGGATCACGCTCGAGGATCTGGAGATCGCCCCGAGCGCCGCCTCGCCGGACGGGCTGAGCCTGCGAGCCGCCGCCATCGACGTGAGCCTCGACATCGCGAGCGTGTGGCGGCGTCAGCTCACCGTGTCCGCCGTCGCCCGGAATCTGCGCCTCGACTTCACGGTCCCCGCCACGAGCGGCGGCGGTGGTCTGCCGTTTCCGTTGCCGGAGTCGTTTGACGCGGGCCCGGTGCGCATCGGCATCGGCCGCGTCGCCATCAGCGGCGGCCACGTGGTGATCCGCCTGCCGGAGCCCGCGATGGTCCTCGAGATCGCGGATCCCGACATCACGGCGCGGCCGACCGGGGGCGATCTCGACGTCTTCGGCCGCGTCGGGGTCCTCCGCGTGGACGCGCTCGGCCGTCGCGAGCAGTTCGACGCCGTCACCCTCGACGGCCGTCTCGCCGCCGATGTTATCCGCCTCCGCCAGGTCGGCTGGCGCTGGCACGGCGAGGCGCTGCGCCTGGTCGGCGAGGTGCGGCGTCCGTGGGTGGCCGATCGCGAGGTGGTCCTGCGTCTCGACGGCGACCTGGCGCTGACCGCGCTCGCGCACCTGGCCGGCTCCGAGCAGACGCTCGACGGCAAGATCCAGCTGGCCCTCGACGGCCGGTGGGCCGGCCAGACGTTGCGCGTCGACGATCTGCAGGCCCGCATGGGCGAGGCGCGCCTGCGCGGACGCCTGGAGGCGACCGCGCAGGATGGCGGCGACACGCATCTCCGGCTCGACCTGCGCGACATCGCGCTGCCCGGCGCCCTGGCCGGTCTCGGCGCCGGCACCGCGAGCGCCGAGGGCCGCACGCGCGACGGCGGCCTCGATCTCACTCGCGCGCGGGCGGACTGGAGAGGGCTCGGCCTCTCGCTGGGTGGCCGCGTCGCGTCGGGCTCGTCGCTGGCCCTGCACGCCAAGCTCACCGCCGGCCTCGGAGAGATGGGCCGGGCACTGAGCCTCGGCCGGCTGACCGGGCGGGCCACCGCCACCGCCGATCTGACCGGACACGGTCAGACCCCGACGCTCGAGGGCCGCGTCACCATCGCCGATCTCGTCGCGGACGGGCACGTCGTGGAGGCCGCCGACCCGACATTCCGCTTCGCGCCGTCGCCGGGACCCGATTCGCGCTGGGAGGGCACGGTACAGTCCTCACGCCTGCGCTGGGACGACCTCGTGGTGGAGAGCCTCGCTGCCGCCCTCGCCGTCGACGGCCAGCGCGTGCAGGTGACCCGCGCGCGCGCCCGCGCAGCCGCGGTCCCCATCGAGGCCACCGGCGTGTGGGAGTGGGCGGGATCGGGACGCGGGCACGCCGAGCTGGGGCCGGTGCCGCTGCACGCGATCGCGGGCGTGCCGCCGGCCCTGCGGCTCGGCGGCACCGGCCGCGCCACCGTGGACGGCTCGGTGGATCGCGGGGCCGTCACCGCGACCGCGGTCGCCCGGCTCGACCAGACGAGCGCGGCCGGCGTGTTGCTCGGCGCGGGCCAGGCCGAGGTGCGCGTGCGCGGCGGCGCGCTGGACGGCGAGCTGTCGTTCCCGACGCGGCGGCTGCGGGCGACGGCCCGCGGCCGGCTCGAGGCCGGCGGCGCGATCAACGCGACGCTCGTCCTCGACGACCTGGCGCTGCCGCCGCTGCTCCGGGAGATCGGCTCGGGCGCGGCCGATCAGGTCGAGGGCCGCGTGTCGGCCCGCGGCGAGGCGTCGATCCCGCTCGCCCGGCCGGCGAGCGGCCGCGGCGTGCTGCGGGTGACGCCGGCCGCCCTGCACCTGCTGGGCGAGCCGTGGACGAGCGCGGGCCCGCTGGTGCTGCGCTGGGAGGGCCCGCGCGTGATCGTCGAGCGCTTCCGGCTCGAGGGCCCGGCCGGCCGGCTCGACGCGAGCGGCGCGCTGGCCGGCCCCGATCCGCACGCGCTCTCGATCGCGCTCGTGAACGCGCGGCTGCCGGGCGCCCTCGGAGCGCTCGGCCGCGGTGAAGCGCGCGCCGAGGCGCGGCTCGACGGCGGCGACGTGGAGCTGAGCCGCCTCGACGCGCAGTGGCCCGGGCTCACCGCCGCCGCCTCCGGCCGCGTGCGCGGCGACGGCGCCGTCGCGCTCACCGCCCGCGTCGAGGGCGAGCTGGCCCGCCTCGGGCCCGCGCTCGGCGTCGACGGCCTCGCCGGGGGCGCCACGCTCACCCTGGAGGGGCGCGGCCGCACCGACGCCCTCGAGGCGACCGGCTCGCTGCGCGCGCCGCAGATCCAGGTGCGGGGCGCCACCGTGACCGACGTGGACGTACCGCTGCGCGTGACCCGGTCGAGCCTGCGCGTCGAGAACGGCCAGGCGCGACTGGGCCAGAGCCGGCTCTCGGCCGACGCCAGCGTGACGTGGCCGCAGACCGGACCGTTGACCGCCGAGGTGCTGGCCGGCCAGACGCAGCTGCGCGCCGAGCTGCGCGTGCCCGCGGCGCGGCTCGAGGACGTCTCGCCGCTGCTGCCGCCGGCGGCCCGGGGGCGCGGCGCGCTGGCCCTGACCGCGCGCGCGGAGGGCACGCCGCGGGGGTGGCGCGTGACCGGCACGCTCACCTCGCCGCTGGTGGAGATGGGGCCCGGGCCGCTGCGGCAGCTGCGGGCGCTGTTCGCGCTGGACCCCGCGCGCATCGAGGTCACCGATCTCTCCGTCGATGCGCTCGGCATTCCCACCCGCGGCACCGCCACCTGGGCCTGGGCGGGCGGCGGCCGCGCGCAGGCCACGCTGGGGCCGGCGCCGCTGGCCCGGCTCGCGGTGATCCCGTCGGGCGTCGCCCTGCGGGGCACCGGGCGCGCCACCGTCGACGCCACGATGACGTCGGCCTCGGACCTCACCGGCACCGCGCGCGCGGTGCTGGAGGACGTCGCGGTGGGCGACGTCACGCTGGGCCGCGGGCAGCTCGACGCCTCGGCGCAGAACGGCGCCTTCCGCGCCGATCTCTCGTTCCCCGAGCCGCGGCTCCTGGCGAGCGGTCACGGACGCGTGGACGCGGCGGGCACCCTCGACGCCGAGGTCACGGTGCCGGATGTGGATCTGGCGCGGGTCGGCCAAATGCTGGGCCCGTCGCTCAGCGGCCTCGCGGGCACCGTGTCGGCGCGCGGGACGGCGCGGGTGCCGCTCGCCGACCCTGGAAACGGCCACGCCGTCGTCTCGATCGATCCGCTGCGCGTCGTCGTGGCGGGTGACACATGGGAGAGCACGAGCCCGATCCAGGCGCGCTGGGCGCAGGGCGGGCTCGCCGTCGCCGAGTTCCGCCTCGCCGGCAAGAAAGCCGGCTTCGTCTCGGGCGCCGGCACGGTGAGCGCCGATGGCCGGCTGGACGGGCGCGCGGTGGCTCAGCTGCCGCTGGCCATGCTGGCGGCGGTGCGGCCCGAGATCCGGGAGGCGGGCGGCACGCTCGATCTCACGGTGCGCGCATCGGGCGCGGTCGCCGCGCCCACGCTCGTCGGCGACGGGGCGATCCACCGCGGCAGTCTCGTGCTGCGCGATCGGCCGGAAACCCTGCGCGACATCGAAGCGCGCCTCGCCCTGTCCACCCAGGGGGTGCAGCTGAAGGACGCGACCGCGACGATGGGCGGCGGCCGCCTGCAGGCGCAGGGCGCGCTGGCGCTGCAAGGCTGGCAGCCCGGCGGATACCGCTTCCAGGTGCAGGCCAAGGACGTGGCGCTCGGCCAGATCGAGGGCTTCTCCAGCGCGTGGGACGCCGATCTCGAGCTGAGCGGCTTCACGCGCGAGGCGCAGCTCACCGGGAAGGCGCGTCTGGCCCGCGGCGCCTTCCGGCGCGATCTGACCGTGCTCTCGCTCGTGCTGGCGCCCGCGCACGCCGCCACCGTCGACCCGACCACGCCGATGCGGCTGCGCGTGCGCGTGGACCTCGACGACAACCTGGTCGTGCGCAGCCGCACCGCGGATCTTCGCGCGGGGGGTGTGCTGAACGTGGAGGGCACCACCGTGCGGCCGATCCTCTTCGGCGCGGTGGAGAGCCGGGACGGGCGCATCAAATTCCGGGGACGCGACTGGACGGTGACCAGCGCGATCGTGCGCTTCGCCGATCCGCGCCGCCTGGATCCCTACCTCGAGGTGCTCGCCACCTCGCGCATCGCCGAATACGACGTGACCATGCAGGTCACCGGCCCGGTGTCCAACATCGAGGTGCGGTTCAGCTCGACGCCCCGACTCTCCCAGAACGACCTGCTGTCCCTGGTCGCCTTCGGCGCGACCGGCGCCGCCCTGCGCGACTCGCCCGCCACCGTGCTGCTGGGCGAGGCCGGCCGCATGCTCGCCCAGAACGTGCTGGGTGTCGAGCCCAGCGTGAGTGGCCTGCGCATCAGCACCAGCTCCTCGTCGGACGGCGCCAGCGAAGTGCACGGCTTCCCGGGAGAGGACCAGCAGCGGTCGCCGGCGGTCGGGCCCTCGCGAAACTCGCCGGGCGGCCGCAGCGAGAAGGTGCACATCGAGTACCAGCTCCTGGCCCCGCTGTACCTCTCCGGCGAATACGACCGCGAGTACGGCTACGGCGCCGACGTCGTGCTCCGCTTCCGCTTCCGATGAGCCCGGTGACGTGAGCGGCGGCCGCGCGTGGGCCGCCCTGGCCACGCTGATGCTCCTCTCCGCGCTCGCGGCTCCCGGGCGCGCCGCGCCTCCCCTGGTCAGCGCGGTCGAGACCTCCTCGATCACGCCGTTGCCCGACGACCGCGTGCGCGCGGCCATCGGCGAGCTGCGCGGCAAGCCGCTGGCCCGCGACGCAGTGCGCGCCAGCCTCGATCGCCTGTGGGGACTCGGCCTGTTCTCGGCCATCCGCGTGGACGAGGTCCCGAAGCCCGACGGCATCGTCCTGCGCTTCGTGTTCACCACGCGCCCGCTCATCCGGAAGATCTCGTGGGAGGGGGAGCCGGGGCTCGACCTGGCCGAGGTGGCCGCGGTCGCGGCCCTCGCGGTGGGAGAGGAAGCGAGCCCGGAGCGGCTGGCCCGCGCCGAGCGCGACGTCCTGGCCCGCTACCACGAGAACGGCTACCTCGCCGCCCGGGCCCAGGTCCGCGCGGAGCCGGTGCCGGGCACCGGCGATCGCGACGTGACCGTCATCCTGAACGGAGGCGAGCAGGCGAAGATCGGCGAGGTGCGCCTGCTGGGCGAGACGGGGCTGCCCGTCGACCAGCTGCGCAAGGCGCTCGATCTCCGCGAGGGCAAGGCCTACCGCGAGTCGCTGGTGCGGGACCGCGTGCGCGCCGCCGAGGAGCGGCTGCGCCACGAAGGGTACTTCACGGGCCGCTTGACCGCGGGCAAGCCCGACTGGCAGCCGGGCACCAACCGCGTGAACCTCGACATCCAGGTGGCCGCCGGCCCTCGCTTCCGGGTGGAGTTCGAGGGGCGCCAGGCGGTCTCGCCGTCCGCGCTTCGATCGCGGCTCACCTTCGAGACGAGCGGCTCGGCCGACGAGGTCGAGCAGGAGGCGAGCGCGCTGCAGGTCGAGGCGGCCTATCGCGAGCGCGGCTACCACTGGGTCCGCGTCGAGCCGAGCGAGA
>DATFYA010000199.1 GCA_035315345.1 Candidatus Methylomirabilota bacterium | reverse complement strand
CGGTGTGGGAGGTCAAGCTTCGCAAGGGCGTCAAGTTCCACAACGGGGAAGAGTTCAACGCGGACTCGGTGAAGTTCAGCCTGGAGCGGGTGAAGTCGGGCCTGCGGGCCAGCTCGAACTTCCGGCCCATCGATCGCGTGGAGATCGTGGACCCGTACACCGTGAAGGTGCACACCGCCAAGCCCTGGCCGACCTTCGTCAACATCATGACGTTCCGGCAGGCCTCGATGTACCCGCCCAAGGCCTACGCGGGCAAGGACAGCGCGTTCATCTCCAAGAGCCCGATCGGCACCGGCCCCTACAAGCTGGTGCGCTGGAGCAAGGACGAGGAGATCGTGCTGGAGGCCAACGAGCAGTACTGGCGGGGCGCGCCGAAGATCAAGACGGTGGTGTTCCGTCCGATTCCGGACGACGCGGTGCGGGTCGCCGCGCTGCAGAACGGCGAGGTGGACGTGGCGGTGAATATCCCGCCGCACCTGGCCAACATCATCGCGGGGCATCCGAAGATCTTCCTCTCCACCGCGCCGTCCATCCGGACGCTGCAGCTGATGTTCGTCACCCACGAGTACGACGCCCAGCACAAGCTGGTCGGCCCCTACAAGGGCGTGACCGCCGACAAGCGGGTGCGCCAGGCCATCGCCTACGCGCTCGACGTCGACGAGATCATCAAGGGCGTGCTGGATGGCAAGGCGATGCGGACCGCCACGCTCTTGACTCCGCTGCACTTCGGCTACGACCCATCGCTCAAGCCGATCAAGCAGGACCTGGGCAAGGTCAAGCAGCTCCTGACCGAGGCCGGCTATCCGAGCGGGCTCGAGATCACCCTCAACGGGCCGCAGGGCCGCTACGTGCGGGACAAGGAAGTGGCGGAGGCGGTGGCCGGCCAGCTCACCAAGGCCGGCATCAAGACCCAGCTCAAGACCTACGAGTTCGTCAATTACCTGAACAACCTGGTCTACGTGCACAAGCCCGGTCCGGTATGGCTGATCGGCTGGGGCACGCCCACCGTGGACGCCGAGACGGTGTACGGGCCGCTATTCCGCACCGGCAGCAACCTGGGCAACTACCACAACGCCGACTTCGACGGGATGGTGGACCAGGCCCAGACCCAGATGGACGAGAAGCAGCGGCTGGCTCTCTACCACCGGATCAACAAGCTCTGGATCGACGACATGCCGGCGGTGCCGCTCTACCAGCAGCTCGATCTCTACGGCGCCAACAAGCGGCTGAGCTGGAAGGCGCGCAGCGACGAGCTGATCAAGGCCTACGACATGTCGCTCAAGTAGGAGCCGTGATTTGACAGGGATGAGGCGAGGACTAGAATAGGGGGCCACAGGCGGCCGTAATTCAGTGGCAGAATGCCAGCTTCCCAAGCTGGACGTCGCCGGTTCGAATCCGGTCGGCCGCTCCACTTCGTGGGGCCTACGGGGAAACAGCCCGTAGGCCCCGTCGATTCTCCGCGATGACGGGCTACTCGCCCAGTCCGAGGGCGGCTTCCCAGGCCTGCTGGGTGGCGATCTCCTGGGTCCACGGGCGCATCAGCGCGCCGGCCCGCGCGTCGCGCGCGTAGCGCTCCAGCGGGTAGCGCTTGAGCAGACCCCGGCCGCCGCAGACGCGGATGGCCTCCTGGGTCACCGTCACCGCGGAGCGCTGCACCGTGACGTGCGCGGCGCGCGCGCGCTGGACGACGTCGGGGGAGCAGCCGACGCGCGCTTCCGAGATGGCGCGGTAGTAGAGCGCGCGCGTCCCTTCGAGGGCGAAGAGCATCTCGGCCACCGCGTGTCCCTTCGCCGCGGCCTCGGTGTGAAGGCCGGGCGAGCCGGGCATCTGACCGGTGAGGTAGGCCAGCGCGCCGTCATAGGCCGCCTGCATCAGTCCCAGGAACGTCGCGCAGAAGGTCAGCGGCGAGAGCTGCGGCAGGGCGTTGTACATCGCGCCGAACAGGCCCGGCGGCAGCACTTCGCCGTCGTCCGGGACGAACACCTCCTTCAAGAGCATGTCGCGGCTGACCGTGCCGCGCATCCCCATCGGGTCCCAGTCGCCGGGGAAGGAGACGCCGGGCGCGTCCTTCGGCACCTTCAGGTAGAGCGTCCGCTCGATCCAGGGCTCGTCACCCAAACGAATCGCCGGGGTGGCGAAGTACGGGGCGGAGTCGGCCAGGGAGACGAAGAACTTCCGTCCGTTGACCACGTAGCCGCCGTCGACCTTGCGCGCGGTGGTGCCGAAGCGGCGTCCGCCCATGCGCAGCGCGGTGTCGGTCTCGCCCTGCTCCACCGGCTCGCTGTGGGGCTGACCGTAGAAGACGCCGCCCTCGATGACCTCGCGGAACTTGGCCGCGCGCAGCTTCTCGTGGCGCTCCCGCGTCGCCGGAGCCATCGGCATCTGGTCGGCGATCACGCCCATCATCAGCATGGTCAGGCAATGCATGTTGAAGGTCAGGGCGGTCGAGGCGTTGCCCTGGGCGATCTGCTCGGCGACCAGGCAGTACGTCTCGTAGTCCGCGCCCAGGCCGCCGTGCTCGGCGGGCACGCAGAGCCCGAGGAGCCCGCTGGTCCGGAGATCGGCGTAGTCGTCGAGCGGGAACGAGGCCTCCCGGTCGTGGCGCTCGGCGCGCGGGGCGAAGCGCTCGAGCGCCAGGCCTCGGGCCAGGGCGATCAGCTCTATCTGGCGCTGGGATGGGCGGAGGTCCATCGGACGCTACTTCTACTTCTCTCCCAGATAGACCTTGCGCACCACGTCGGAGCGCAGCAGAGCGGCGCCGGTGTCGTGAAGCACGATGCGCCCGGTCTGGATGACGTAGCCGCGATGCGCCACCCGCAGGGCCATGCGCGCGTTCTGCTCGACCAGCAGGATCGTGGTACCGAGCCGATTGATGTTCTGGATGATGTCGAAGATCGCCTCGACCAGGATCGGGGAGAGCCCCATGGACGGCTCGTCCAGCAGCAGCATCTCGGGGCGCGCCATCAGGGCCCGTCCCATTGCGAGCATCTGCTGCTCGCCGCCGGACAGCGTGCCGCCTTTCTGCTGCAGGCGGTCGCGGAGGCGGG